>JBIKWV010000164.1:0-7648 GCA_044356135.1 Elainellaceae cyanobacterium | reverse complement strand
ACTAAATCGCGCCGATTTTCCTGAAACGCTGACTCAGTCAGCGTTTCAGGAAAATCGACGCTAAAACAAAATATGTTGCGAAACGCTCTCGCAGAGAGCATTTCGCGGCATTGTAAAAAAATATAGTCAAAACTCCAGAAAATATTTGTCTGGAGATAGATTGGTTGCGGAAGCAGGATTGCTAGGCTTGAGTTGCTGTTATCATGGGAACTCGCTATGTCTGCTTCCTCCATGCTCACTGGCATTGAACTGATTGACTGCGCCCGTGCTAACGCCAAGCAGGGCGTAGAAGTCGCGGCTCGTCAATGCGGCTATGGCACTGACTTCACCCGGTTTAGTCAGGCGCTTCAGGAGGCGTGTCATGATATTGGTGTGGAGATCCATGAACTGAGCGATCTCATTACCGATTCGCAGAGTTTAATCCAGCAGGGAGGCGTGGAGTTTGCGCCAGACACGAACGGAGAGCTGTAATCGACCGGAGGCTACCGTGTGGCCGAATTTACACCAGATGAATGGGCCAAAATCAACGCACTGCTGAAGGCAAATCCCCAAAAATATGGTTTGCCCAAACGGGAGTACGGCTCTGTTGTGCTGGCGTCATTCAATATTCGTAAGCTGGGTCGCAAACGCCAGCGCAACGAAGCAACCTGGCAATTTCTGGCGAAAATCCTTGGGTATTTTGACCTGATTTCGATTCAGGAAATCATGGCGGATCTGGAGGGATTTGATTATCTGAGGGAGTTGCTGGGAGAAGGTTACGGCGCAGTTGTTTCAGATGTTACCGGAGTATTCCCTGGAGAGTCCGGCGTTGGTGAGCGACTGGGATTCCTCTACAATCGAGCACTGGTGAAACGCGGCAACATCGTTTCTGATATCTCCTACGATCGCACCAAACTCCTGGAGACATTAATCAACGATTACCCTGAGATCAGCAAATCTCTGACGCCCTATCTGAAATATCTGGATGAACTGGAAGCATGGAAACAAGCCCCCAGTCGTTCTAAACCCAAACCTCCCAATGTTCAGCTTCCCGTCTTCCTGACATTTATCCGTCAGCCATTCTGTACCAGTTTCGAGATTTCTGGTCATCCGGGAACTGCTTCCTACAAAATCATGGCGGTGAATGCCCATCTATATTTTGGGGATAGCCTTGCCGATCGCCGCCAGGAATTCAGCGCTCTGATGGAGTGGCTGCTGGCACGGTTAAAGAGCAACGACGAAACCTACTTTCCCAACTTTATCCTGATGGGTGATCTCAACCTGGACTTTGACAACCCGGAGCGCGATCGCCCCGAAATTGAGCAATACATCAAGACCTTCAACCAGGAGATGCAGCGTTCCGGTGAATCAGCGAACGTCAATTTTCCATTCATTGATGTCCATCGAGACCAGAAACAGCCGTTTCGCACCAACGCTCGCCTTAGCGAAACCTTCGATCAGATCGCCTTATTCAGCCGCGATCGCCGCCTTCCCACCTATCTGGATAACCCCAATATGGGAACCCAGACGCGAGGGCCGGATTACGGCGTGTTTAATTTCTCAGATCTCTTCCGGGAAGCATTGGCGGTTGCCCCGCTAGAAACCCTCTCCCGCACCGAGTTAAAAGCATTCTATGCCCGATTTGAACATGAGGTCAGCGATCACCTTCCCCTATGGCTGCGGCTGTCTTTACCCGACAGTGAATAGCCCTTGCGGAAATGGCACCCGATCCAGGTAGTCTAGCGTTTAGCACTGTTTGGGAATAGCAGACAATGACAGCTTTGACACCGGGCGGTTCCTTAGGAGTTTCGCAAAACGGCGATCGCACCTACGCCGTTCTGGGAACTGGAGCATTAGGCGGGTTCTACGGCGCACGCCTCCAGCGAGCAGGAATGGAAGTTCACTATCTGCTGCGGAGCGACTACGAGCACGTTTTACAAAATGGTCTGCTCATCGAGTCTCCAGAGGGTGACTTTACCCTGCCCCAGGTCAATGCCTACGGGGACGCTGCTAAGATGCCGCCCTGTGATGTGGCGATCGTGGCCATGAAAACCACACAGAACCACCTTTTGCCTGAAATTCTGCCGCATGTCGTCAAAGATAACGGTGTGGTGCTGGTTCTACAAAATGGGTTGGGCGTCGAAGCACAGGCCGCTGCGATCGTTGGTTCTGACCGGGTTCTCGGCGGACTCTGTTTTCTTTGCTCTAATAAAGTGGGACCGGGCCACATTCGCCATCTGGACTATAAAAAGATCACGATGGGTGAGTACGACCCCAGCGGACAGGCGAAAGGCGTGACAGAGAGAATGCGGGCGATCGCCGCTGACTTCGACCGCGCAGGTATTCCCATCGACCTGGAGGAAGACCTCGTGCTGTCTCGCTGGAAAAAGCTGGTGTGGAACATTCCCTTCAATGGCCTCTCGGTTGCCCTGAATGCCAGCACCGATGCAATTATGGCTTCTCCTGAAGCTCGCTCCCTGGCAGAAAGCTTGATGTGGGAGGTGGCCAGGGGGGCGACCTCGTGCGATCGCCACATCTCCGCCGATTTTATCCAGACCATGCTGGAGCATACCGCCCTTATGATTCCCTACCGTCCCAGCATGAAGATCGACTTCGACGAAGGTCGCCCTCTGGAACTGCCCGCCATGTATGAGGTGCCTCTGAAGACCGCTGCTGCCGCTGGAATTGCCCTGCCTAAAATTGAGATGCTGCATCAACAGCTAAAATTTTTAGAGAATCATCAACGCACTCATCCTACAGGTAAGGCATGAATCAGGCAGTCGAGGCAGCAAAAACGGCAGTGGCGGTGTGCGATCGCTCCTTATGGGGACGGATTCTGGTATCGGACGCCGACCGTCTCCGATTCCTGCACAACCAGACCACCAATACCTTCGAGCAACGCCAGCCTGGAGAAGGCTGCGATACCGTCTTCGTCAACTCCACCGGGCGCACCCTGGATTTAGCGACCGCCTATGTCCTGGAGGATGCCGTGCTGCTGCTGGTCTCCCCCAACCGCCGCCAATTTCTCATGCAGTGGATGGATCGGTTCATTTTCTTTGCAGACAAGGTGAAGCTGGAAGATATCACTGATGCTACCGCCACCTTCAGTCTGATTGGCCCCGGCAGTGATGCCCTGATCGAGAAACTGGGCGCAGGCGAAGTGGTGGGACAGCCCTATGGTACGCACCAGGTGTTTGACCTGAACGGCATTGAGGTGAGAGTGGCCGTCGGTAGTGGACTGGCTCTCCCCGGATACACCTTGATGCTTAGCGCCGACCAGTCCCCAACCCTCTGGGCCACCCTGACCGACCGGGGAGCGGCACCCCTCAGCCAGACGGACTGGGATCGCCTCCGCATCGAACAGGGACGACCCACCCCCGACCAGGAACTCACCGAGGACTATAACCCCCTGGAAGCTGGCCTCTGGAACACCATTTCCCTCAGCAAAGGTTGCTACATCGGACAGGAAACCATCGCCCGTCTGCACACCTATCGGGGCGTCAAACAGCAGCTCTGGGGCGTGCGTTTACCCGCTGGCGTCTCTCCTGAAAGCACCATCATGGTTGGCGAAGAAAGGGTAGGCAAGCTAACCAGTTGCACACCAACCGATGATGGTTATTTTGGGTTAGCTTATATTCGAACAAAGGCGATCGAGGCCGACGTGAGAAGCGTCCAAATTGAAGGGGTAGAAGGCCAACGGGTACCCGTTCCATTCGTAAAGCACGAATATTTATAGCGGTTGAAACCATCGTGATCCCCCACCGCAGGGGCGGAGCATTTGTGCTAAACACCTCAAGGTCATTTCAACCCCTATTCCGCAAATGCTTCGTCCCAAACGTTGGCGATTGCCCCTAACGCAATATCCACCCAACCATTAGCGATCGCGCTTAACGAAAACACGACGTTGCT
Organism: Elainellaceae cyanobacterium; assembly: GCA_044356135.1. Lineage (GTDB taxonomy): Bacteria > Cyanobacteriota > Cyanobacteriia > Elainellales > Elainellaceae > CAZVXA01. Next base: position 3,760 of record JBIKWV010000164.1, on the reverse strand, counting down.
CCTGGCTTATTTGTGAAGGCGGCAGCATTCGGCAGCAGAGAAACGCCACCATTATTTCGCACGGATACCGTCGGCAGATCGCCCACCTCAAATAGACCTCTGGGAACCGCAGAATTGTTATTCAAGCGAATGCCGCTGGCGCTGCGGTTGTTCAGCAGCACCACACAGGCGCTACCTGCGGAATTGGTCAGCGTGATCGATAGATCGGGTGCGCCGTTGGTGCGGTTGGCGGTGAGAGTGTTCCCCTGGATATCGGATACCTGGGTCGAGGCATCGTTTGCAGTCATGATAATGCCTGCGCCCTGGTTGCCCGAAATCTGGTTGTTGCTGATGCCTTCAGACTGGTTGTCCGCATCGGTCACGAATTCCTGGAAGGAGGAATTGTTAGCGATGGCCCGAATGCCAGGGCCACTGTTATTGCGAATCGTATTGTTGTTGATTCCAAACTCCTGAGCTGACACCTCATTGGCCGTGATGTCGATTCCCGCTCCCCGGTTATTCTCAATCACATTTCTGCGAACATAGACTTCCTGAGCAGCGGTACTCACCCGTCCCAGCGTACCGCCCAGCACCGCCAGTCCAGCACCGCCACTGTTGCGAATCGTGCTGTCCTCCAGGATCAGTTCCTGTGTCCCCGTATTCAGCGCCTGAACCAATAATCCCTGTGCGCCGCTGCCGCTGATGCTGCCGCTGCGGAAAGCGACCTGCTGGTTCCCCGAACCGTTGGCCCGCATCAGCATCCCCTGATCCCGGCTGTTGGAAATAATCAGGTTATCGATGGAGACAATCTGGGAGGGGGAAATATTTTGGGTGCGATCGCCAAACTTTGATAGTTCCAGGCCCACCCGCTGATCGGCCAGTCGATGGCGAGACATCGTGACTTCTACCGCATCGTCAGTGCTGTTCTGGATCAAAATGCCCTGTCCAGAACCTGCGCCCCCTCTGGAACCCGTCACCGTATTGTCCAGCATCACCACACTGCCAATGACGTTGTTCAGGAAGATGCCGCGCTGACCAGAATTGGTAATGGTGTTATTGCGCAGTTCCACATTGGCGATCGACTGACCGAGGATAGCGTTCTCTGTCGCTCCGGAGAGGCGGAATCCCCCTAAGACGGTGCGATCGCCCATTGTCACGAGATTCGCCGCCCCTGCCTGTTGGATCAGTGGGAAGCGACCATCACCCGACAGGGGGAGTTGCACCAGTACCCCATCGCTATAGTTGGGCTGCGGGGAGAAGGGGAGTCGCACGCGGGTTCGGGGGAAACCGGGGAAGGTCATTCCACCGAGAAGCTGCACAGGTCCCTGAGACAGCACCTGTACCCGATCGGGAATCGTAAATGCCGGGATTGCAGGATTGCTGCCCGCATCCACATAAACCACATCATTGCCATCAGAACGGGTGGCATTCAGGGCCTCCTGCACAGTACCAAACGGTCGCTCAAAGGTGCCATTCCCCCCGGCTGCGATCCCCAGCGTCACATGCTGGAAGCGGTAGGGCTGCTCTTCTTCGGGGTTCATCAGCGGCATCGTCACCCGCTCCGTGCTGCGCTCTGACTCCTGCTGCACGTCCAGCACCAGGTTGGGATTGCGGGCGATCGGTTCTCCCAATCGGGCAGGCACCATCTGAGGATAAGAGATTGGGCCCCGGGGGCGAATTCCTGGCAGGGTCAACGCCACTGACGCCATCAGGTTCGTGCCAAAAATCTCGTCGTGCTGAAGCGCCACCCCAAAGTTTAGACTGCGGTTCACGTCTGCATCCAGGCGCATTCTCCAGCCGAGGGTGCTATCCCGATCCGGTGCGTCGTAGTAGTAGATTCCGGCATAGGCGCGCAGGTCACCGTACTCCCAGCGCACCAGCCGCGCCCCGGCTTCCAGATCAAACCCGCCGACTGCGGCCTCAAAGTTGCGAATCCGCTGCCGTTCAATCAGGGCATCCAGTACCAGCAAGTTACCCTGGAAGGCGCTTGAGGCTTGCAGAATATTATCGATAGACTGTTCTCCCGCCGATTGACGGTTATTTCCCATCGGCAAATAGGCATTGAAGCGCACATCCCACACCTTACCCATCGTCTCCAGGCCAAATCCGAACTGGTTAAAGGTGTTGCGATCGGTGCTGCGGTTGTCATAGGCAAGATACCCGCCCCAAATGCGATCGCTCCTCAGACTATAAAACCGATGTCCCAGAATTAAGCTACCGCCCGTATTTGCGTCATTGTCGATAAAGAAGCGGCCATTCAGAAAAGTAATATTGCGTCCGGCTTGTTGCGACAATGGCAGAAATCCTTCAAAGTTAAACGCGCCTTCATAGCCACCGCCGGAAGTGCTGTATCCGACCCCAGCGCGGATGGGAATGCGTAAGTCCAGCGCAGATGCATTCGTCAGACTAGGATTGGAATTGGATGAAGCAGGATCAACTTGAGCAAAAGCGGTTCCGCCCAACAGCGGCGTGAGAACCAGTCCGGCGATCGCACATCGAATCAGCTTCATAATCCATCCTAAAGATTAAGTCCCTCTAAGCTAGAGTTCCCAAAATTTTCGACGAATGATTGACTGATTCGTGAATATTTTTTGAACGCTAGACTTTATATGGATTGATACAGCGCTTCGCGCTGAGATAGAACCAAAGTTTTTGTTGAGAGCCTCGCGGAGCGAGGCTCTCAACACAAACTTTGTACGACATGCGCTTGCAAAGCGCTGTAGATTTCCAGTGGTTCGACACAGCTAATTTAGGGCATCAGGCGGTTTCTCACGTAAGGACTTACCCAAAGAGATCCCCGGCTTCTTTGAGAAGCCAGATATTTTCTTGGGAGAGCAGGTAAGAAGCCGGAGATCTTCCAGGGAAAGTGCGTCAGTTCCTTCCCTTTTCTGACTCCGCAGCAAAAATTGTGGTGCAACAAAAACTGGGTGGGCACTGCCCACCCAGTTTTTGACTCAATCGCCTGCTACTTAGAACTGGAAGTGCCTTGCAGCCAGTGTGTTAGCATTCACCCGCTGGACGGTGGCCAGGTTGTAGCTCTGTCCTCCGACAACGGTCTGAACGATGGTGTCTAAACCGCGCTGTTGCAGGCGGATATTCTGCATGGAGCCGCGTCCTCTGAAAATAGCGCTCAGATCAATTCGATCTCTGACGATCTCAAAGTCCGTGATGATATCGCCAAACTCCCGGATGCTGCGGTAGACAAAGCGATCGTTGCCCTGGCCCCCAGTGAGGCGATCGCGTCCCAGACCACCAATCAACGCATCGTTGCCGCGATCGCCCACCAGAATGTCATTGCCCGCATCGCCCTGGAGCAGGTCATCGCCGTTGCCGCCGTTCAGTCGATCAACCCCGTGACCGCCAAACATGCGATCGTTGCCGTTGCCGCCATTGAGGATGTCATCACCAAAGCCGCCGCGCATCAGGTCATTACCATCCCCACCGTTGAGGATGTCATTACCCGTACCGCCATCCATATCGTCATTGTTGGTGCCGCCGTTGAGGATGTCGTTGCCCTCATCGCCGCGCAGAGCGTCGGGGTCGCTACCGCCGTTGATGATATCGTTACCGCCGCGTCCGAAGATAATATCCCGATCACTGAAGCCGTTGAGAATATCATCACCATCAGTGCCAATAATCCGATCTGGCCCCACGGATCCCGTCACACTGCGGCCAATGTCATAGGGGTCAGGCGAACCATTACCATTATTGTCGGGCATCCGGGTGAAGGTGCTGCCACCACCAAATCCCGGTGTGCGATCGAACAGATCCACCATGCCGT
>JBIKWV010000163.1:0-7657 GCA_044356135.1 Elainellaceae cyanobacterium | reverse complement strand
TTATGGTTGGGTTTTTGGTGGGCTGGCCGCGCGCCGGGGTGCTCTCTCACAAAAATCCATACTTCACTAGAGCGAGAAACGCAATAGTCAAAGCCCCAGCGTTCAAAACTGCTCAGGTACCTGATGCGACATGTTCCGAATACCAAAAGCGGCGATCGCAACCCCCATTAGAATCACCCCAGCCCCACCCATGACCAGCGCTCCAGGATTTTCTCGAAATACGAGATATCCCAGAATGCTGGAGCCGATAGGTTCCGCCAGGATTGTTAATGTCACCAGCGTTGGCGATACCCAGCGCACCGCCCAGTTCAGGCTGGTATGTCCGATTGCCTGTGGAAACAGCGCCATCAAAAAGATCCACAGGTACACTGATGCATCGTAGCCGCGGTACCCGACCCCAAACAGTGGCGGTAGGGGTAGCAACATCAGTGCTGCTGTCGTATAAGTCAAAACAACATGGCTACCAATGGTCAAGCCTTGGCGCTGTGCTTCGCGTCCTAGCAAAAAGTAAAAGCTGACGGCCCAGGAACCAACGATCGCCAGGGCATTACCCAGCCAGGGTTGGCTACCGACTGGATGTGATCCCATGCCTTCGAGACTGATGATCAGACTTCCGGCCAGCGCGATCCCGATGCCCACAATCGTTAATCTGGAGGGTTTTTCCCGGAACCAGAACCACGACAGCAGCGCCACCCAGATTGGATTGGTTGTCACTAGCGCCGTAGAAGCAGCAATCGACGTGTAGGACAGCGATGTGATCCAGGTGGCAAAGTGCAGCGCCAAAAAGATCCCGGCGGTGATCGAACTGGCGATCGCCCGTCGAGAAAACTGGGTGGACTTGAACTGGTTCCAGGCTGGTACCCAGAGCAGTGAAGCCAGCGTCATCCGCGTAGCCGCCAGCACCAAGCTGAATCCGACTCCCTGCTGGCTAGATGCCTGAAATGCCAGCCGGATAAACAAGGCAGCCGTTGAAACAGCAGCAATTCCAACTGTCAGAATGAGCACGACTTTCCAGATAGCCGGACGGTGGGGGGGGACGGAAACCTGAGAAATAATTGCCTCTCCGAGATGAATGGAACTGCACTGTGCAGCGAAATACACAGTAGCGTATTGCAGCGCAGTGATGTGTATTTGTCGAATCAACGTAACATGACCGTCACATCAACTGATTATGCTAAAGCCAGCAAGTAAACTCCTCACTCCAACCCGACCATGAGTCGGGCTTTTTGTTGGATAAGAGAAAGCAGCACAATATTTCTCTGTTGACAACTCCCCAGCCCTAAAGGGTGGGGATTCTTCCCTGTTGCTTGCAGTCGAATAAATCCTGTAAGCAGGGATTCTCGCTTCCACTGCGCCTTGTGGCGCAACTTCTACGAGCTACACAACTTTCGTTGCGGGGCTTGCCATTGGCCCAACTACGGGGAACATGTTCCCAGATACTTTTGAATTCAGCTACTTGCACTTCGCTGATTGTCCTCCGCCTCGTTTTTACCAGGAAGCCGACATGTCGAGAATCCGAGCTACTCAGAGCGCAAGTGACGAATATTCTGCTTTGCGCATTAGTACAATTATACCGCAGAACAGGGGTAAACCTGGAGATAATTGCCCGATTCCGCTCCGCTACACCGGGCTTGAGGGGTGGCGTATCCCCATAGTTGAAACTAGGGGCTTGTGCCACCCCTCAAACTCCCCGTTTCGGTCAAAAATTCAGAGATTTAAGCGCTATATCGATATCCAGGCTGAGTGGCGGAGATTGCTAACTCCAGAGCACTGACGGCATTCCGTAAATCATCATAGGTGCGGAAGTCCTCCAGTCGATAGAGCGCGTTGCCGTTGTCCAGCAGCAGGAGCGTGGGAAGCGTGGTTAACCGAAACTCGTTGGCCAGCTTCAAGTTCTCGTCGGCATTGATGCTGACCAGCTTGATTTGATCCCCCCATTCAGTCTGAAGCCGATTGAGCAGGGGATTCATCATTCGGCACAGACCACACCAGGGTGCCCAGAAATTGATGAGAACTGGCTTCGGCGATGCTAAAACTTCATCTGAAAAAGTTTTTTCATTAACCACTAACACGTTGGATCCCCCAGATTTATCTTTTAAATCTATTTGGGATCACTTTACCAGCCTACGCTCCCCGTTGCACGGATCAGCAGGGGATGTGCCCACCAAAGTAGCAACACAAAACCCATGACTCCCGCATAGGAAGGACGCAAAAACTCCTTTAGCTGAAGGGTTTGACGCCCCTGTAAAATGGCCACAAAAGGGAGTACCGAAGTGCGAGATTTCAAGGTTTCAAAGGATTCGCCATAGCGCTGCTGGAGACGGTGATCCCCATGCCAGACGGCGAACAAATGGTGCAGGATCAGCCCTGTCGAAGTGACCACCATAAAGCTGGTGCCTAACCATAGCGTGTGCGCAATGCACCAGATTACCTGACCCACCATCTGTGGGTGCCGGGTAATGCGAATGATCCCGGTTTCGTAGAGGTGAACGGCGGGCTTCTGGATTGCAGCGATCTCCAGCAGATTAAACGTGGCGGGGTAGAGGAAGATGAAGGAGATCGCTGAGAGAACCCACACAAGGGTTTGCATACCGTGAACTCCCTGCAAGTTCCACAACTGCGCCCCATCGTAGCGGTGGTTGATGAAGTAGATAATCAGAACCGTGGCAAAGGGAATGCTCACCAGCGCAAAAAACACCCGGTAAAGGCGCGCGCCCACCAGCTTTTCTCCCCGGGCGCGGAGTGCCGCCAGCCCACTGTGGGCGATCGCAAACCCCACAAGCAGGACAAACATCACGAAATGACTGGAAGTAAGCCAGGAGGGCATAGGAAAATTCGCGGGATCGCAAAAAAGTAAAGATTCGTTTCGAACTCAGATTCTAGACTATCGCGTTCTTGCTTTAAACCAAGCGTTTTGGCTATTTTTCCTGCAATGCCGCGAAATGCTCTCCTGGAGAGCGTTTCGCGGCATCTTTAGTTTTAGCGCCGCTTTTTCCTGAAAAGCGGCGCAATTGAGTCAAAAGGCCAGTTAAAACGTCAGCTCTAACCCCGGCTGGGTCAGATCCAGCAGGTTCAGGGTTGGATCATCCTCCCCTGAAACGATCCCCAGGCAGTGGGAATGTAGGCTAATGACCGATGTAGTTGGGATGCCAGTTGCTAATTTGCCCACCCGCTGGCCCTGGTGATCGAGCAGAACCAGGGTACCCTGCGGGTCGGCAATGGCACTGCCCCAGAGGGTGGTGGTTAGACAGTGGGGCATTATTTCTAGACCGATGCGGCGAATGCGATAGGGCATTAAATCAATCAGAAGCACCGAGTGGGGATCGTTCAGATCCCTTGCGAGCAGACAATGCGCAACTGAGGTGGGTACAACTCGACTCAATGGGACAGCTAGCTTAAATTCACAAAGGCGCTGCCCCCGACGGGTGAAGACTGAAATTCGGGTTCGCCAGCGACCTGGGTACCCTTCTCCTGCACGATATGCATGATCAATCACGGCGAGGTGACGGGTATCCAGCCAGATCAGTTGCAGTTCCTGGGGCGTTTGTTCCGCAGGGACCTGCTGAAACAGCGGCACCCCCTGTCGCTTTCCGCCACCGCCCCAGAGTGACAGCACATCCAGGGTTCCTGTCGCTTCTCCGGCGTTGGTTTGAGCCATTGCTACCCAGCGCCCGGTTGCTGCCACAACACTCCCTGGCTTAAGCGGCGCAACAAGATGGGTAGACAGTTCCTTTGTGGGTGAGTGAAATAGCAGAAAAACTGCGTCAACTGTCACAGCCAGACACCCCCGATCGCAGCGGTAAAGTGCCCTGACGGGAGCTTCAATCCGGGCAGCTTGTTCTTGCTCAAGATCCCCTGAGAAACCAACTACCCGCCGAACGACATTTCCTCCATCGGCATAGAACAGTTCCAGCGATTGGGGCCGACCATCGGCTCCCACAATCGTTGGCGATACAGTGCAAATTGGAGCCTGTAAAACAATCTGCTGTTCTGCGACCACGGGGATCGCAGGGAGGGGATCGGAGACTAACAGCAAAGGATTGTGTGGAACGGATGGCTGATTCGACGCATCTAAGGAGATGTTAGGAGCCATACTTGCCCCACTCTCCAGTTGCCTGACAGCCAACAGCATCTCGGTTGCAGTGCGAAATCGTCGTCCCGCCAGCTTCTGGAGTGCCGTGGCAAGAATTGGTCGCCAGGAATCCGAAATACAGTCAGGGAAAATTAACGGCTGATTCAGATGCGCTGCTCGGAGTTCCACTGGCGTGCCCGAAAAGGGGCGATCGCCCGATAGCAGTTCGTACAGCAAAATCCCAACCGAATACAGGTCAGAGGTGGGAGAATATTGGCCATAAAATCTTTCGGGAGCCATGTAAGCAGGTGCTCCCGTGTTGCTCCCCGACTGCGGTTCCGCCAGTTCCTGATGCAGGCGAGCGATCCCAAAATCTGAGATGCGGGCAGTCCAACCATCTGGCTGAACGCTCAATAAGATGTTTTCGGGTTTGATATCACAATGAACAATTCCCCGACTGTGGGCATGTTCCAAACCCTCCAAAATATCGATCGCCAGCTTTAGACAATGCGCAGGACGCAGGTGTCCCTCGGATTCCATCAACCCGCGCAGGGTGCCCCCTTCGCAGTAGTCCATCACCAGATAGCGCCCAGTGCGGCTATGCTCAATCGACTGGCAGGTCACAATATTAGGATGCTGCAAGCTCAACAAAAATCTCAGTTCCCGCAAAAACTTGTGGGTTGGGAACCGCTGCTGCTCCAGGTTCTTAAGAGCCACCAGTCGCCCTGTCTTGCGATGAACTGCACAGTACACCCGACCAAACTGCCCCTGGCCCACCAGACCCAGCAGTCGGTACTGTGATCGCCTCAATAATGTCCCAACATAGCTTGACACAGCACCATCAGTTGCGTGTAAGAGTTTTCAACCTATAGCGCTTCGCGCTTGGATAAGGTACAGATTTTTGTGAGAGAGCCGCGCTCCGCGCGGCTCTCTCACAAAAATCTACACTTCACTAGAGCGAGAAACGCAATATTGCACTTCTCGTGGGAGGGACGATAGCTATAACTGCTGCATGATGGCATCGTGATCCAGATTCGTAACCATCGTTTCCGCAGGTTCTAGTCGTCTGGCCACACCAACCACAAACCGATTGCAGTCGGCTCCCATTGATTCGCAGGTAGTCTGGATACAGTGCAACTCACGACCTGTGAGCCGACTAAAGAAAGTCGAGAGAACGCCTGCCTCCAGATAACAGGCGGGCTGATCCTGTCGGGTAGCCAGACGGGCATAAGGGGAATTCCAGATTTTTACCACCAAAAAACCCCGGTGCTGGTAGCTCTGGTCAATATCGACCTTGCCCCAACCGTGGGTAATCCAGCACTGCTGGAGCGCCTGCAAGAACTCCACCATCGGCATATCAGAGAGCGGTACGCCATAGTAGTCGGTCACCTGCTCACAAAAGCGGTTGTAAAAGCTCTTGCCCCACCAGCGGCCACAATTGAACAGCACCAGTCGTGATGCCTGTCCGGTTTCTTGCTCCAGTCCTGCATAAATGCCCTGGATCAGAGTCTCAGGAATGGCCAGCAGACGATCGCCCTGGCGATTCTCCAGCAGTCCCATTTCCAGGTCGCCCCGCACATAGGCATCGGTTGCGAAGTAATTGCCGGGGACGCGGTTATTTACCAGTAGATCAGCAACAGAAATCATGGGTCTCAGAGTAGGGGAATGATGTGAAGCTATCAAACAAACGTGGGGTTACCAGCCCAGTGCGGCTGCGGTCAGGGGTGCTTCAGCAGCAGGGAGCAGCATTTCCTGTGCCACCCTCAACATGGGCAGCAGAAGCGCCGATTGACCGGGGGTAAAGGCGCGACTGAGAGCCTGTTCCAGCAGGCGGTAAAGGGCTGTGTCGATGGCATAGCTGTTGTAAACCTGAATTGTCTGGCCTAACCAATTCTTGAGCCGACTGCGAATAAATTCCTCATCGTTCATCAAGGTGCCCATCGCACAGTAGCGCAGCACCAGCAGTGCATTTTTGATACTACGTTCCAGGATTTCAGTGCTCTCGTTGGGCATATCAGTGACTAATTTGTCGGCCACCGCTTGCATGATTTCCAGTTCGCGATCGCGCAGTGCCCGATAAGCCTCCAACCGCCCCGGCAGGGAAGAGACGTACTGGGTCAGAACGGTGAGTTCTTCAGGCTTCAGGTAGCGATTTTCGGCTTCATCAAAGACAGATTCAATTTGTGGATGCATGGGTCCGTGGAAGGTATAAGGACAGGAGGGATCAATACCAGTTGTCCGAAAGATCAGCTAGAACAGATCAGAGAAACTATCCAGCGTAAAGTCGTTAGCACTTGCAGCAGGTGGGGTGGGGGCTGACGGCGGGACTGTGGAGGAAGTTGCATTACCATCCCAGGACGTTGCTGCAAAGAATTCACTGACGCTGAGTGTGAGGCTGGGTGGCTCACTGCTGCCGCTGGCGATCGCCTGCTGAATCTCCTGAACCTGGGGAGATGCATCATCCCAGTTAAAGCTGTTGAAGAACTGTCGGGCAGGAATTTGCAACCAGGATGGCGGTGGCTCGTAGGACTTGGAGCCGTTTTTCTGAACCAGGGTCATGGGACTCATTACAACTGCTCTCCCGCTCTCAGACGTTTTTCAATGTCGCGGGCGGTTGCCCCTTCGTTCATCCAGAAGGAGGCTGCGTCAATTCGATCCTGGCCACCCAACAAGAACTTGCAGTAGGTTTCGCCCATGGAGTAGCACTGGATTTCGATGCAGCTCAATTGCTTGCGTACCAGTTCGGTGAAGAATCCAGCGAACAGTCCAGCGTAGATGTAGCAAACAGGCTTACCAACATCACCCAGCGTCCGCGCCACCGCTGAATCAAAGATATTGATGAACATGAACCCCTGCTTGCGATCGCCCATATCGACCTCCCAGCGTCCCCAGCCCTGGGCCGTGAACGGCCACCACCAGGTCTCCAGCAGAAACAGCAAATTGGTTTGGCGAATGTTGCGGTCAAATTCTTTCTCAAACCACTTCTCAAAGAAGAAGGCGTCTTTCTGGCCCCACTGACAGCCAATGGTGTACATCGTTGCGGCGGCGGCTTCCCCCACTTCTTCCTCCAATCCTTCCACCAGACCAATGATGAAATCTTCGGTAGTCAGGAGATTGTGGCTACCGTTCCAATCCATGATGGTGCCCTTGTCGGGGTCAAACTGGAAGAAGTCACGAAACCCGTAGTGGTTGTGTTTTTTAGGATTTCGCAGTTTCAAGGGGTTTGAGCTTACAGTCACCATAGGCTTGTCCTGAGAAGTGGAGTGAGTTCCAGAAGGCAATGTTGGCATGGGTCGGGCCAATGTTGTCCCTAATGTTCCCGACTTGGGGGAAATCTAACTGTGCGATCGCAAATTCTGTACAACCCAATGGCTGACCCATGTCGCACTCTCTAGCAGTGCCCATTGCCCGTGCTGAAATCCCAATTGACCACGAATGCGTCACAATTCTTCAACACAGAAGCTTAGGGCGTGTCATCAATTAGGTAAGCTGGGATAAGCAGTCTTTCAGCTATCTGACTCTTATGACAACCCGACGCTATGCCCTCCGCGATGACCAATGGGAACGGATCAAGGAGCTGTTACC
>JBIKWV010000161.1:0-7669 GCA_044356135.1 Elainellaceae cyanobacterium | reverse complement strand
GAGGACATTGAATTGAGTGAGATGGCAAGAATACCTGTCGATGGTCGATCCTTCTAAAGTTGCATTCAACCAAGAGGCAATTCATGCCTGAAGCCGATGGTTTCGTACAGCATCTATGGATTAAACCTGAGTTCGGCGGGGCAATGGTTCCGTGTGAAGCGATCGCCCTCAAAGCCGATTACGGCATCGACGGTGATAGCAACGCTCACTCCATCAGCCCCCGACAGGTTTTGGTCGTCCGAGCAGAAGACCTTCAAGCATTCGCCATTCCTCCCGGCGCACTGAAGGAAAACATTGTTATCCGTGGTCTGGATGCAGCCGCTTTTTCACCGGGCGCACTTTTGAAAACCAGCAGCGGCGCAGAGATTCGACTGACGTTCCACTGTGAACCCTGCAAACAGATTGCCCACCTGGTTCTCTCTCTGAAAGCGATCGCCCACAAACGCGGCATCCTCGGCATCGTCGTCGCCAGCGGAATGCTTCACATTAACGACACCATTGAACTGCACCCCAACGCCTTCCCTCCCTTATCAGAAATTCCCTACGAGCGCTTTCTGCAATTCGTCGAGCAAATTCCCACAGGAAAGGTTGTAACGTATCGAGAGGCGATCGCCGCCATCGGTGTCACCCAGAGCTACCTGCGCGTCCTCCCCACCTACCTCAAACGAGCGATCGCCGCAGGTTACCCAGCCCACCGTGTCCTGGACTCCAAAGGTTACCTGGTTCCCCATGTCGAAGACCAGAGCGACAAACTGGAAGCCGAGGGGGTTGCCGTCACATCCTGCCAAACCACCGGGAAAAAGTTTGTCCCAACCGAAGCATTTTTGTGGTCGGCCCCACGTCCCCTGTAGGGGCGAAGCATTTGCGCAAAAAATTCATCGCTCTCCCCAACCATCCCCTACGCAAATGCTTCGCCCTAAACGGATGCGATCGCCCAACCCATTCAACCTATTCGGATGCGATCGGTTTACATCATTGGGGTGGTTCGACAGGAGGAGGGCAAAGCCTTTGCGTACAGAGGTGTGGGACAAGCTGGAGGTTACTCGCGCAAATGCTTTGCCCCTACGGGTGGCCTACATTTCACACCCCATCCACCCATCCACCCATCCACCCATCCACCGGAACGCAGATGGACGCAGATGAACGCAGATTTTCGTCTCCTACCCATCCACCCATCCACCCATCCACCCAAGTTAAGAATTGTAGACCTTCTGGAACTCCTCAAAATCTCTCTGTATCAAGGAGATCAGAGTCTGGGCGATTGCCTCCCTACATCGCAGCATCGCCCGTCGCAACCGTCCTCGGTGAGGAGTTTCCTGAATGTCGTCCCATCGTTTATTCAAACTGTTATTTAGCTTCCTGTTCGGCCTATTTTTCGTTGGTTGGCTATCCTCCTGCGGCACTCAAAACCTGCTGCCCAACCAACCGCTGGCCTCCGTTGATCCACTGCCACTCCCTAAGCTTCCCGATTGGATTGTGCAGATCAGTCCAACGGCTGAAGCGACACCGCTGTCACAGGTGCGGATTCGCTTCAAAGACCCGCTGATTCCCGTTGAGAGTCTGGATAGCGACGATCAGAAGAAACTGGAATTATTTGAAATGACTCCTGCGCTGCCGGGACGATTTCGCTTTCTGACGCCGCGCATGGTCGGATTTCAGATGGATCAGGCGTTGCCGAAAGCCACACGGGTCAGAGTGACCTTAAAGGCAGGACTATCGGACTTAAATAATCATCGTTTAGACCAGGATCTGGCCTGGACTTTTAACACAGAACCCATCAAACTCACCAATCTACCGGGGAAAACGTTAGAAAACCAGGACGGAGAAGTCGATCCGATCGATATTCAGGGGGCGATCGCCATCACCTCCAACACCGAACTCGATCTGGCTTCCCTCAAGGAACACGCCCGCCTGGTGCAGCCCGGACAGCAGCAAGGTATTGGCTTCCAGGTAGCCTTGAAAGAGGAGGAAACCTCTACTCCAGAGGAAATGCCCGAAAATCCCCAGGAGCAGTTTGACCCGTCACAGAAAACCTGGATCTACAACCTCACGCCCGATCGCACCCTCAGCAAAGACACCGCCTTTAAGCTGGAATTCACCCCCGGACTCCGTCCCGCAAAGGGCAACCTCCCCACTGAGATGCCTTTCACCTCGGACGTGAAGACCTATGCCCCACTTGCCTTTGAGAAAATTGAATACGCTGGGAAACCGGACGGTGGCGGAGCCTATGGACGATTTGTGCAGGGCAACGCCCAACTGAAGTTTAACAATCCGCTATCGGCAGAATCAGCAGCAACAGCCATCCAGATTACCCCGGCGGCGAAAGAAGCCCCCCAACTGGTGCGGGCCTTTGAGGGCGATCGCACCATCGCATTAAACCCCTGGTCACTGGAACCGGGCACCACCTACACCCTCACCATTTCCCCTGAACTAAAGGACAAATTTGGCCAGACCCTCGGCAAACCCGTCACCGTGCAGTACAACACCGGGGACGCCGCTGCGGACTTCTGGGCACCCTCATCGCTGCATATTTTCCCCGCCAGTACCGATTTGCAGCTCAACCTTTCGGCGGTGAATTTGCCCAATCCCACCTACCAGGCCGCTTACAAAGTGGTACAGCCCACCGACCTGGTGTACGTTGACTCCGCCTATCCCACCGGAGAAGGGAAAGACCTGCTGCCGGATGCGACGAGCTGGCAGTCGTTCCCCATTCCTTCGGCGGAAAAGAACAAGACGGTGGAAATTCCCGTTCCCCTGAAGGAGCGCCTGGGCGGCAATACGGGACTGCTGGCCTACGGTGTACAGGCACGAACCTATGAGTACGAGCAGGAAGGCAAAACCGAGTGGCGAGAGCCGTCCTTCTACGGACTGGTGCAGTTGACCAATCTGGGTGTCTTTTCCCAGTGGTTCCCGGAGTCGGGTCTGGTGCGAGTCAACCACCTGGATGACGGCAGTCCCGTCAGTGGTGCCACCGTTGAAGTGTACCAATCCCAACTGGAGGCCAAATCTCGCCCCACACCACGCTCCTGCGCCACCGGAACCACCGATGGCACTGGAACGCTGTTGCTCAACACCGACCAACTGCGCGGCTGCTTCCAGGAGGGCGGCAGCAGCTTTACGGACGCTCCCAACCTGCTGACGATTGTGCGGGAGGGACAGGACTGGGCCTTTGCGCGATCGCTCGAATGGAGCGGTGGCTACGGCTACGGTGTCGATGCAGGATGGAACAGCACCAGAGCCGAGTCACGGGGAGCGATCTTTAGCGATCGCCAGCTCTACCAGCCGGGAGAATCGGCCTGGTTCACGGGTGTCGCCGCCTACCTGAAAAACGGCCAGCTCCAGCAGGACAAGAACGCCGCCTATACGGTAACTCTGCGTAATCCTGACGGGAAAGAAACCAACCTGGGAACGCAAAACACCAACGAGTTTGGCACGTTCTCCCTGGAGGTACCGATCGCCAAGAATCAGCCCCTCGGGTACTACGTCATCCTGGCGAAGGGCGGCAGTGGTGCAGAGATCACGGGTGAATTTCGGGTAGCAGAATTCAAGCCGCCGAACTTCAAGGTAGACCTGACAGTGGACAAGCAGTACGCCCGCATGGGGGACACACTCACCGCTCAGGCGCAGAGTAACTACCTGTTTGGGCCTCCGGTTCAGGGGGGCAAGGTGGATTACTATGTGACGCGCCAGCGGGCTTTCTTGAATCCGAAGGGGTGGGAGCAGTTCTCCTTTGGGCGGCAGTGGTACTACCCCGAAGAGGAGCCTTCGGTGCCAACTGATGTGCTTCAACAAAGTGCAGCGCTAGATGACCAGGGCAAAGGCACCCAATCGGTGAAGATCGGGGACGATTTACCCTTCCCCATGACCTACCGGATTGATGCCCAGGTGACGGATGTTTCCAATCTGTCGGTGTCTCGTTCTCAGACGGTGACAGCGCTGGTGAGCGATCGCCTGATCGGCCTCAATACAGATTTCGTGGCCACCGCAAAGGAACCGTTTAATGTTGAGGTAATTGTCACTGACGCCGAAGGAAAACCCCAATCGGGACAATCTGTGCGACTGGAGCTACAACGGATGATCTACAGTAGCGTCACCCAGGTCATTGAGGGTAGTCGCACGGCAAAAGATCAGATTGAATACAAGACTGTACAACAAACAGAAGTTCGTTCTGGAGATACTCCGCAAAACGCTTCTTTCACCGCCCCTGAATCCGGTTCTTACCGAATTCGAGCTAATTTCTCGAACGCGAGGAATGAGGTAACGGCAACGGATACCCAGATCTGGGTGACGGGGGCCGATGTAGTGGGGTGGGGCGATCGCTACAACAACGAACGCCTGGACGTGAAGCTCGACAAGGAAACCTATCAAGTCGGGGAAACAGCCACCGCTCTGATCCAATCCCCCTACCCCGAAGCAGAACTATATTTTGCTGTCGTCAAACACGGCACGATCTACAAAACTCTGACCCAGGTGCAGGGCGGTGCGCCGAAGGTACAGTTCCGGGTAACGCCAGAAATGCTGCCAAACGCGGCAGTCGAGGCGGTGCTGGTGCGTCGGGGTGCGCCGATTCGCCAGGTTGACCCCAGCAATCCTAAAGATCTGGTGCGCATTGGTTTTGCACCGTTTAATTTGAACCTGGATGCCCAGTATCTCAAAGCAAAAGTCACACCTGTGCAGACGTCGCTGCAACCGGGAGCCGAACAGACCCTCCAGCTAGAGGTCACTAACACCGCCGATCGCCCTGTACAGGGACAGTTCACCGTCATGGTGGTAAACGAAGCGGTGCGCCAGCTCACCGACTACAGTCCCCCAGACCTGGTGAAAACCGTTTACGCAGAACAACCCATCTCGATCCGGTTCAAGGACAACCGCCCTGATGTGGTGCTGCAACCCATGAGTTCTCCCCTGGATAAGGGGTGGGGCTACGGTGGCGGCGAATCCACGGGCGCAGGGGACACGCGAATTCGCACCGAGTTCAAACCGATGGCCTACTACAACGGCTCCGTCAAAACCGATGCCAGCGGTCGCGCCACGGTTTCCTTCAAACTACCCGATGACCTGACCACCTGGCGCGTGATGGTCGTTGCGACAGACACCGCCATGCACTTCGGCAATGCGGAGGCCACCTTCATTTCTACCAAACCGCTGGTGACGAATCCCATCCTGCCGCAGTTTGCCCGATCGGGCGATCGCCTCTCCGCAGGTCTCTCCGTCACCAACACCACCGGGCAATCAGGCACGCTTTCGATTAATGGTACGGTCAGCGGTTCATTGAAATCAGAAGCCTCCACCAGCCTGCAAACCCAGGTGGCCAGCGGCACCAACGCCTACCGTTTCCCGCTGGTGGCCGAAACGCCAGGAGCAGGTGAGATGCAGTTCACCACGCAGCTCAACGGCAATACCGATGCCTTCAAGGTTCCATTACTGGTTGAACCACTGGAGATCACAGAACAGGTGATCGAAACTGGATCGACAACGAATCAGGCACAGATTCCCATCAAAGTCGATAACACGGTGGCGAACGATGCCGGGGGTCTAGAAATTACGTTAGCCAGTACGCTGATTCCAGAGCTGAAGGAACCCGCTCGACAGGTATTGCAGGAGAACCAGCTTCCCTTCCTGGAGACGGCAGCCAGTCAGTTGGCGATCGCCTCAAACCTGCAAATCCTCTCCCGCCAGTACGGTCAGACCTTTGGCCCGTACAATCCCCAACAGCAGGCCAATTCTGCGCTGGAACGCCTGCAAAATCTCCAGCGCCCCGACGGTGGCTTTGCCGCCTATCCGGGACAACCGCAGTCTGATCCGTTTGTGTCGCCCTATGCGGCAGAAAGTGTGGCGATCGCCCAACGCGCCAATCTCCCCGTGGATGCCGCTCTGGTCACCAAGCTCAAGGGCTACCTGGAGAAAATCCTGGCCGACCCCGGACAGTACGACTTCTGCAAACAGCAGCCCTGCAAAGACCGGGTGCGCCTGGAGGCACTGTCGGGCCTGTCGGCACTGGGAACACCGCACAACAGCTTCCTGGGTGAACTGTACGAGCGCCGTGCCCAGTTTGACCCCGTCGGTCAAATTAAGCTGACCCGCCTGCTGTCGGCCTTCCCCGAATGGCAGTCCCAGGCCAACGCGCTGGCCGCTGAACTCCAGGAGACCATCTACCAGACGGGACGCACGGCATCCGTCAGTCTGCCCCAGAGCTGGGGATGGCTCAATTCTCCCAGCGCCGCCCAGTCGGAAGCGCTGCGGTTGTTCATCGATCGCAATGCCCCCTCCGGCGACCTGGACAAACTGGCGCAGGCACTCCTGAATCAGCGACAGCAGGGCACCTGGGGCAGCACCTACGACAACGCCCAGGCGCTCACCGCCCTGGTGGAGTACGCCCAACTGCAACCCACTCCCCCCGACTTCACAGCAACGGCCCAACTGGGAGGAAAGGCGATCGCCAACGCCCAGTTCACCGGATACCAGAAGACCAGCGAAAGTACCGCCATTCCAATGGCCCAACTGCCTCGCGGCAACCAGACCCTGACGCTGAAAAAATCCGGCACGGGCACCCTGCACTACCTGATGGCCTACCGCTACCGCCTCCAGGGCAATCCCCCCGGACGGTTCAACGGTGTGCGCGTCACCCGCATGATCCACCCCGCCAACAAGTCTGAGGTACTGAACCGCATGGGCCTGGTGGGTGTTACTTCTCCCTTTGAGGTGCAGCCCGGACAGGTGTTTGACGTGGAAGTGGAGATTGTGGTGGATCATCCTGTGAATCACCTGGTGGTGACTGACCCGCTCCCCGCAGGTTTTGAAGCCGTTGACGCCAGTTTCCAGACCTCTACCCCTTACTTCCAGGCGAAATCCGATAGCTGGCAGATCGGTTACCAGACAATTCACCGGGATCGCGTGGTGGCCTATGGCGATCGCCTGGAGGCGGGCGTGTACAGCCTGCACTATCTGGTGCGATCGGTGACACCGGGAACCTATGTTTATCCGGGCGCGGAGGCGCATTTGCAGTACGCACCGGAGGAGTTCGGGCGATCGGCCAGTGCGACGCTGAAGGTGGGGGATTAGGGACTTTGGCAAAATTAAGGGGTGGTAAGTTGTCACCTTGACAACTTACCACCCCTTAATTCTGCAATGGAACCCCCTTTGCTGCTGGGATGCGCCACAGGATCGAGATATCCTCTATGCTGGTGGTACCTACTTTAGTCACACCCTCCCCTCAACGATGGTGGCGAATCGATAGTACTAGGAGGAAGTTAGAGGTGGTACAGTCAATTCCCGCGACTGAGGTCACCCTACGTGAACTCAGACAGGCATTTGGGTTACATCTGTCTCAATCACCAACTTTCTTTCCTGAGTGGTTGTAACCTGATGCAGTTCTGGATGAACCAGAACATCAACTGCTCGATCGCGTGAAGACCAATTTTCTGGAGTTGATGGAAGATCCACCCATGCTGGAAAACAGCGTCAAGATGGTGGTGCTTGCGCCGTTGCTCGATCTGGCGGGTTTCTATCACAGACCGTTTCGAATTGAAACGGAGACGAGTGTTGAAGTTGAGTTAGAGAACGAAGGGACGGTGGTTCGGGGGCGGATTGATGTTTTGGTGCTGAAGAATCGACTGTGGTTACTGGTAATTGAATCGAAACGGAGTGATTTTGCGGTAACACGAGCTAT
>JBIKWV010000162.1:0-7669 GCA_044356135.1 Elainellaceae cyanobacterium | reverse complement strand
TTCGACACAGCTAAAGTGATGCAATAGCAAAGTATACATTCACCGTGGGGTGGGCATCTTGCCCGCCCACAATACCGGGTAGGCATCTTGCCCGCCCACAATACCGGGTAGGCATCTTGCCTGCCCACAATACCGGGCGGGCAAGATGCCCACCCCACAATGCTAATGCACTACTTTAGTTGTATCGATCCACTACAAGCGCTGCATTCATCTGCGTTCATCTGCGTTCTTTTCCACTCCAAATCAAACAGCTTAATCTCCTTCAAAAAGATGTAATACGACCACAAAACCGACAGCGTCAATCCCGCCATCCCATGCCGAAACATGCCGTACCACACATACTGCTGCACAAACTTTGCTGGAGGCTTCAACAGCACCCGCAGCCAGTTAAACCTCTGCCCATTCGAATAAGCCTGTGCCGCATCCAGATCGGTATATCGATTGAACCGAATAATCAGATCGCTGATACCGCGAAACCCGTAGTGCCAGATCGCCCCCGGCAGTCTCACAACCGGATCATCCCCTACATTCGGCCCCTCATGCACCAGCACATCCTTAATTCGGTACACCTGGCGGTGATACAGTCGCGTGTGGGTCTCCGGGCGCGTATCCAGCCACTCCCCCCAAAAGTCACCAATCCGGTAGGCAGAAAACGCATTTGCCGTCAGCGTTGGCTCCAGCTTCCAGCTTCTCAGCGCATTAGCCAGTCGCGCATCCACCACCTCATCTGCATCAATAAAGAAAATCCAGTCGAACAGCGCCTCGTCCGCCCCAAAGTTGCGCTGCGCCGAGTATCCCGGCCAGGGATTATGCAGCACTCGACAGCCCAGATTCTGAGCAATCTGCACCGTAGCATCCTGGCTCCCCCCATCAACGACGACGATTTCGTCGGCAAACGGAATACAGGAGAGGACGGCATCCGCAATGCACTCTTCTTCGTTCTGGGCAATCAATACCGCAGAAATTCGCCGCACTGGAATCGCCTCAACCGCTTGATTCTGCTCCTTCGCCAGCGTTTGGTAGTCCTTCATTGCTGTCATGGTGAACACTCCTGATTGCTTCGTCTAAGGGTGGTTTAACGCAGTTCTCTAAAAAATCTTGCCTTTTCGTAGTAAGTGAGATTGTCCTGGGCGATGCGCGACCAGCTATAGCGCTGTGCGGTTTCGTAGGCATTGCGGCGCAGTTGTTCCAGAAAAGGGCGATCGCCAATCAACCGTTCCATCGCCTGCACCAGCGCCTCCGAATCGCGGCAGGGCACCACCAGCGCATCGTGATCCTCCCGAACAATTTCCAGCGGCCCCGGCGTGTTGGTGGTAATCGGCACCAGTCCACAGGCCATTGCTTCGATCAGGGCGATACCAAACCCTTCGGAGATGGTGGGGAAGAGTTTGATGTGGTGGCCTCGCAGTAGTTCTGGCAGAGCGTCATTGGGGTAGCGGGGAATGACCAGGACACGATCGCGCACCTCCGGCGAGAAATCGGCGTAAACCTTCTCCTCTGCACATTCGGTTCCCAGAAAAGTAACGCTCACCTGGGGATAGCACAGCAGAATTTCATTCAGAGCCGGGGAACCGTAGTGAACCCCTTTGCGGATAATGTAGGTGCCGACCTGGGCAATACGAAGCGTTCCGTCCGCCGGAAGTGGATCTAGTGGGCGGTTGAGAAAGGATTGGGAGATGCCGTTAGCGGCAATGTGGGCGCGATCAGGTTGGACACCCAGGCGCTCAATGGCGTAGACGCGATCGCGCTGGTTCAAAAACAGCGCCAGGTCTGCCGATCGCATCGACTGAGCCGCCTCCCACAGGCGTATGCTACCCCGATAGAGCCAGTATTTCCAGCTCAGTTCCAGATTGCCGAGCTGTGCTTCCTTCAGGTATTCCTCGTGCTCAATGTGTTCCAGGCCATGACAGCGGGCGATTGTCACCGGACGGTCTGCGCCCCGACGTAACAGCGACCAGACCCAACCGTCCCCTGTAGAAGCATCCACCACATCTAATCGGCGCGATCGCTCCTCTTTCCAGGCACGGGTTGCCACGTATTCGGGAAAGATCACCACCTTCGCCAGGGGATGAAGCCAATCCAGCATACTATCCAGCGAAAAATACTTCGCCGTGTGACCCAGCCGTTCATATTCCTGTACTAAACGCCAGGTGACTCCCATTGCTCCAGCATTCACATTACCGATGTAGTGACAACTCATCAGGATATTCATCGGATAATTCATGGTTTGATTTCACCTCCGATTTCCTGGAATAGCAACTCTAACTTCTGAAAATGCTGGTTCACGTCAAATTTTTGTTCTGCGATCTGCCGTCCCCTGATTCCCATTGCGATTCCCAGTTCCGGGTGTTCCAGGAGTACTTGCAGGTGGTGGGCAAGACTGGGGCGATCGCCCGGTGGCACCAGAAATCCCGTTTCGCCGTGGGAGACAATTTCAGGGATGGCGTTGTGATGGGTGGCGATAATCGGCAGTCCAGCGGCCATTGCTTCGATGAAGACCCAGCCCAGCGGCTCCGAATAGGTGGGGAGCACGAATACGTCGGCCTGGTGGTATAGTGCCAGCCATTCAGGGGTATACGCCTGGATGTGGCGGTAGATGTGAACCTTTGGATGATCACACTCAATCGGTGCGGTGGTAACCAGATGCAGTTCGGCGCGATCGGCAAACTGTTCCAGAAAGACCTGGAGCAGATCGTCGCCTCCTTTGCGTTTGAAATCCCCCCCGATAAACAGAATCTGGAAGGGTGATTCAGCACACCTGACTGGAATCCGCTGGGGAATCTGTTGCAGATCAACACCGGGATAAATCACCTGGACTTTATTTTCGTCAATCTGATAGTCCTCAATCACCGATCGCCTTGCTGCTTCTGAGAAAGACACGACTTTTGCAGCGGTCTGGAAGACTCGTTTCTCTAAAAAATTATTAGGGACAAACGTCCACTGAAAGGCGGGATGTGTCTTTTCTCTGGATGCCTGGGCGATCGTGCGATCGATCGTCACCACTGTAGGGATTTTTGTCATTAAATCCGTTGCGAGATAGGCCAGCGGCTGCGTGTGAAAATGCAGAATATTTTGCTGTTTCAACTTCCGCCACAGCAGTCGGCGCGTCATGCAGGCGAATCCCAGTTGAATTCTCAGCAGATGCAGCGTGATGTGCTGTTCCTGCATCCATTGATTCGAGGGGCGATAGCTCAGTAGACGATTAACGACTCGCGTTAGAAATTCTTTCTCTTCGTTGTACCAGTAAAAATCAACTCCGCAGTTGTCGGATTGATTGAAATATTGCCGCATGAGTTGGCCATAGGTTTTGTGGCCCAGATATTCCTCAATGATAGACAGAACCGAGGGGCGCACCGTTTCTTTTGTCAGCGAAATGTGCCCCCCCCCGGGGTAGGGGCGAAGCATTTGCGCGAGCAGCGGAACGCTTCTCCGAACCTCTCCGTCGCAAATGCTTCGCCCTGAACTTTCAACGATCGCCCCTTCCATTTCAACCCCCATCCCACCAATCGAGGGCGGATATTGATTCTCTAGGGAAATACCGTCTGCGTTGTTCGG
Source organism: Elainellaceae cyanobacterium (assembly GCA_044356135.1). Taxonomy (GTDB): domain Bacteria; phylum Cyanobacteriota; class Cyanobacteriia; order Elainellales; family Elainellaceae; genus CAZVXA01. The sequence goes on along the minus strand of JBIKWV010000162.1, from coordinate 4,114 downwards.
GAGGGCGAAGCATTTGCGGATAGGGTGTTGGGTCAACTGCGAGATTGTTTGCGCAAATGCTTCGCCCCTACGGAGATACCACCTATCCATGCGCTGCCACCTTCAGAATGGCCTTCTCAATGCCTTCCACCATCTTTTCCTTCGTGAACTGGTTCAACACATGGGCGCGGGCGCGATCGCCCAACTCCGGGTCTTTCTCCTTCCAGTGCAATCGGTTAATGAGTTCGCTGGCAAGTTGCAGATCGTCTCCCGGCTCCACCATAAAGTCCTGAAACTCCCCCGTGAGAATTTCTGGAATGCCGCCGACATTGCTGGCAATTACCGGGGTGCCGCAGGCCATCGACTCGATCAACACCCGGCCAAAGGGTTCATCCCACACGCTGGGTACAACGGTCAGATCGCTGGCCTGAAAAATCCGCTCCGTCTCCTTGAGATAGCCCAGAAAGTGAACGGATTTCTCAATGTTCAGGTCAATCACCAACTGCCTCAGGTAGGACTCGTAATCTTTGAATCCCACATACGGCCCCTCTGTAAAGTTGATACTGAGAATGGTTCTTCCGGCCACCAGAAGATGAGCGTTCTCTACCACTTCTTTGAGTCTGGCGAACGCCCAGAACAGGACTTCTACACCCTTTTCCGTATCAATTCGACCGACGTAGCTCACCACTTTTGCATCCGCCGGGATGCCCCACTGGTTCCGCAGTTCAGCGCTGTTCTCAGCGGAATAAAACCGGGTTAAATCGGTGCCGTTGTGAACCACATCCACCATCGATTCATCAAAGCCCATCTGCGTCCAGTGCTGCTTCAATCGATGAGAAACCGTAATGAATTGCTGCACTCCCTTGAGACCGAACGCCTTTTGCTTGTTAAAGCGCCCGGAGGGAGACTGGATATAGCAAATGATGGGTCGGCCTGAATAAAGTGACATCAACCGAGCGTAGAACGCAGGATGACAGCTATTACTGAAAATCACGGTGTCTTCCCTCGTGGGCAGGGTGGGAATTTTGGCGAGGCTGGGCAGGAAGTCAACCATTTGCTCGACCCTGCGACCGTCGAACCCATAGCGGTGAATGTGAATAGTGCGATCGCAGAACTGCTGATATTGCGGCAGCAGATCCCCATCCCGACCGTAGACCAGTGTGACCTGATGACCCCTGGCAGCAAGGGACTGGGTAATTTCAAATAAATTAAGCTGTTGGCCTCCCCTGAGAGAGGTGGGTTCATCTTCTAGAGCGAGAATATGCACCATAGGTCTGATTGCGTATAGAAGTTTTTTGCCGTCTAGCCCACAACTGTATCCAACACAGGCTGCTTCACCTCCGCCTCCAAAACCTTCAACAGCGACGCTTCAATTCCATCCACCAGTCGATCAATGCTGAAACCATTCACAATATGCTCGCGGCACCGCTGACCCAGCCCAGGATTCTGATCGCGCCAGTGCATCACCTTGAGCAACGTTTCTGCCAGCGCCTGTGAGTTATTTGGCTCCATCAGATGCGCATCAAATTCACCCGTGACCACCTCAGGAATTCCCCCAACCCGGCTGGCGACAACAGGCGTACCGCTGCTCATGGCTTCGATCACTACTCTGGGACAGGGGTCAGGCCACTTACTGGGAACCACCACCACGTCCGCAGCCTGATAGAGTTCGGGGGTGTTGGTGATGTGTCCCAGAAAATGAACGTGATCACCTGCCCCCAGGCTCGTTGCCATATCCACCAGGGACTGCTGATACTTCATCTGGTATTCAGGGGACTCCTTGAAAGTGACGGGGTCAACATGCAGCAGAGGTTTTCCGGCAAGTAGCAACTTTGCTTTAGCTCCGGCTTTCAACGTTTCTGCGAATGCCTGAATCAAGACTTCCACGCCCTTATCGCTGTCGAGCCGTCCGGCAAAGGCGATGGCCCGCGTGGCGGCTGGAATATGCCACTGCGATCGCACCCCCTGTAAATCCGCCACAGGCTTAAATTTTTCGACATCCGTCCCGTTCAGCACCACGTCAATTTTATTGTCGTCGTAGCCGTACTCCATCCAGTTCCGTTTTGTTTGATTGGAAACGGCAATGAATTTATCTACATTCTTCAGTCCCAGCAGTCGCTGACGATTGAAATCAAATGGGGGAACCTGGAGGTAGCAAACCAGTGGCAGTTTGCGAAACGCCGACAGGAGGTAGCCATAGAAGACGGTGTGATAGACATTGCTGAACACGATGCTATCGCGGCTGGTGGGGATTTGCAGCAGGCCAGTGAGGCTGGGCAGGAAGTTGATTACGTCATCTACCCGGCGGCGATCGAAACCGTAGCTGTTGACGCGGATGGTGCGATCGCAGAACTCGCTGTAGCGCTCCAGCAGATTGCCTTCCCGCTCGTAAAGCAGCGTGATTCTGTGGCCGCGTTTGGAGAGACTTTGACAAATCTCCAGCAGGTTGAGTTCCTGCCCTCCACGCAGTGAAGTGGGTTCCTGTTCAAGTGCGATCAAATGCATGGGTGTTCTTTCCCTCTGAATGAATGACTCGATTTAATCTTCTGTGTGGCACGGCGAAGCCTCGCCATCCAGAAATTCCCGCTAAAAATTACTTGCTCTGACTGAGTTCGTACTGCATCTGATGAAATCTCCACAGTTTCCCCCGCAGGTCTAACAATTCCTGGTAAGTGCCCTGCTCCACGATCTGTCCCTGCTCCACCACCACCACCTTATCGGCGCGAATAATGGTGGAGAGACGGTGGGCGATCGCAATCACTGTTCTGCCCTCGGCCAGCGTTTCCAGGGATGCTTGAATCAGCCGCTCTGAAACAGAATCCAGGGCGCTGGTGGCCTCATCCAGGACTAGAATTTCCGGGTTGCGCAGCAGGGCGCGGGCGATGGCAATTCGCTGGCGCTGGCCACCAGAGAGGCGGACTCCGCGATCGCCCAACTGTGTATCAAAGCCCTCCGGCAGTTCCAGAATGAAGTCCAGCGCATTGGCCAACTGTGCCACTTCGATGATGTTCTTCTCGGTGGCGATGCCGCTGCCGTAGGCGATATTGTCCCGCACCGAAGCATTGAAGATAAAAGTTTCCTGACTGACGACAGCCATTCTGTTGCGTACAGAATGGATATCAAATTGGCGGATGTCAATGCCGTCCAGCAGAATGCGGCCCTGAGTGGGGTCGTAGAAGCGGGGAATCAGGTCTACCAGGGTAGTTTTGCCTGCACCAGAGGAACCCACGATCGCAGTCATCTGGCCCCGGTTGATCGTCAGCGTGATGTTTTGCAGCACAGTGTGTTCGGCGTTATAAGCAAAATCGACAGATTCAAAAGAAATTGCCCGCCGCAGTCCCTCAAATCGACGGGTGCCGTTAATTAAATAGGGCTTGTTGTCGGTTCGCAGCAGTTCCTGGACGGTTTCAAAGGCTCCGGCGAAGCTGCTGAGGGCTGCCCGGTTGCCGTTGATCTCATGCACCGCCGGGACAAAGCGAAACAGGATAAAGAGAAACGTCAGTAATGAGGCGGTTTGCAGCGTGCCGTTGGCGACAAACACCGTCAGCGCCAGCACGATCATGCTGATCAGCACGGTCGTCGCCAGTCCTTCTGCCAGAGGTCGCACGATCGCCCATCCCCGTGTTGCCTTCATCGAAGCCTGCACCAGTTGTTCGCTGGCCCCGAAAAATCGCCGCCGCTCCACCTCCTGCGTGGAAAACGCCTGCACCGTGCGAATACCGCTGATCAGCTCCATCGCGATCCCGGTAAAGCGAGCGCTGGCGATAGAAACATCAAAGCTGGCCTCCCGTACCCGCTGATTCAGTGTAGATAGACCGACTGCCAGCAGTGTGAATAGCATCATGGAGATAACTGTTAACGGCCAGGATATGCGAAACATTAAGAATAGGTAGACGCACAGGGTCAGCCCCTTGGTCAGCATGAAGGCCACCAGGCCAAACGCAAACTGGAGCTTTCCGATCTCATTGGTGAGAATATTAATTAATTCACCGGAATTCGTTTTACTAAAAAAGCTTAGACTTAACGCCTGTAACTGCTCAAAGATACGTCGTCGTAAACGGTCTACCAGCTTTTGCTGCGTCAGTTCGGTGTAGATCTGGTTTAGATAGTTGAATCCTGCCCGAATCCAGGTAGA
>JBIKWV010000160.1:0-7705 GCA_044356135.1 Elainellaceae cyanobacterium | reverse complement strand
AATTCCGAAAACCTATTTTTAGCGGTTCTCGCGTGCTCCTGCGCCGCAGGGGTCCGCGAGAACCGCTAAACGCATACTCTGTGCTCAGGCAAACCACAGATTTTCATATGAGAGCCGCGCTCCGCGCGGCTCTCATATGAAAATTCGTACTGCACCAGCCTGAGAAACGCTATAACCCTCTTCTGTCACTCTTGTCAGATGGAACTTCAGCCAGCACCTCGTTTCCAGGCGAGACGCCAGGAACGAGGTTTTTCCGCCATATCCCTCCGCCAAAGTGACAAAAGAGCAATAACTCCAGCTCCTAATAGAAACTTTAAAGACTCAGTACTTGCATAAGGTAGATGTTGAGTATTCATAAAGACTCAGTGAACCTACTGAAACACGGATTTTGAGATGTTATTTATAAGAGTAGTAATTTTTTAAGATGTAGATAGCTTCCATGTTTCGAATTACCTAGAAATATCAGAATGCTTAAAGGGAAATGATTTGATGTGGTCAGCCTATATTTTTGACTCCTGATCATTCCACCCTACCAATAAGTTTTTCCTCGATCGCCCAATTGAATTTTTCAAATTACATAGTTGCAATTTAAGAGGAGCAACACTGGGCGATCGGATTTTCAACGTTGAAATTGCAGTAGAAATATCACCTGAAACTCACCTTCATTGCGTGGGTCAAGTTCTTGTGCTGTTTTTGATGGTTGCAATTTTTGAGGAGCTTTCTTCTGGTCCAAAAGCTCCTTTCATCAGGGAAATTCTGCTCTACATCCGCTTCCTGAACCAGCTTTGAGGTAGGTATCCATGTCAACTCAGCTCACTCAAACCCGCCCATCTAGCCTCGTTCAAGCAGGGGCTGGTGCCTTATCGCCCGATACAAGAACTGTGACACTTACAGGCGGCGTTTCGTCAGCCCCACGCAGTTCTTTCTTTAGCGCCCCCCAGGTCGGCAATGCCACCCGTCTGGTTGTAATTGATGCCGGCGTGAGTAATGCTACGGCGTTTGCAGCGGCAGCGCTACCGGGGAGTGCGATCCTTAACCTTGCTCCGAATCGGGATGGCGTGCAGCAGATTACTCAGGCACTGGCGGGTCGCCGTAATCTCACCAGTCTGCACATTGTCTCGAAGGGACGGGAAGGCACACTAATGCTGGGCAGTACCCTGCTGAATCCCAATAACCTTGGACGATTTAGTAATGCAATCCAGCGCTGGGGACAAGCGCTGGCCAGCAATGGAAATATCTTCCTGTACGGTAGCAATGTGGCTGAGGGCGCTGTTGGAGAGTCCTTTGTGCGACGCCTGGGTGGGCTGACCCGACGGGCGATCGCTGCCTCTATCGACCAGACGGGCGGCATTCGCGGTGGAGACTGGGATTTTGAATATCGCACCGGCCCTATTGGGGCTGGAGCAGCCTTCAGGGCTGCAAGTCTTGCTGCCTATCGCAACACCCTGGACATGGGATCAGGTTTCAGGGCGGAATATTATGACAACGCCAATCTGACCGGGCTACGCTACACCCGCACCGACGCCAGAGTCAGCGCCAACTGGGGGAACGGTGCCCCGGCAGGACTTTCACCTGACAGCTTCTCGATCCGTTGGACAGGTCAAATTGAAGCACCTACAACCGACAATTACACGTTCTTCCTCAATTCCAACGACGGTGCACGCCTGTTTATCAATGGCAGAGCAGTCATCAATAATTGGAGCAACCCCGCTCGCGGTGAACAGCGCGGCACCTTCTTCATGCAGGCCGGACAGCGCTACAACGTTCGCCTGGAATACTATGAGAATTCGGGGCCTGCTTCCATCAATTTTGCCTGGGCCAATAGCACTCAACCTCGTCAGGTGGTTCCTCAGGTGCGGATGTTCCCTCTGGGGTCTGCGGATCGGAGTGCACCGACGGCACAACTCACCGCACCCGCCTTCGAGATCGGTGGAACGACTCCCTACACCTTTAGCGTTACCTACCGGGACAACGTTGCGGTTAACAGCAGTACCATTGGCAGCGGCGACATCCGGGTAACCGGACCCAACGGTTTCAGCCAGATTGCTTCGCTGGTCAGTGTGACGCCTTCTGGCAATGGCACCACCCATGTGGCCACCTATCGGATCACGCCCCCCGGTGGCAGTTGGGGTACAAGCGATAACGGTAATTATACGATTTCACAGGTCGCAGGGCAGGTCGCAGACACCAGCGGCAACACCCGTCCGACGGGGGGACTGGGAGGCTTTACCGTTGGAATTCCTGTAGATACGGGTGGACGCTCTTTTATCCAGTTCGCAGGGGATACGGTCGTCGGTGAGGGAAGTGGTGTTGCGCGGGTAGAAGTTCGTCGTTCCGGGAACCTGGGACGAGCTGTAACGGTTTTCTACGAAACTCAGGTTGCGGTGGGCAGCAATGCGGCCACCGCGAATGCAGACTTTAGGCCCGTGCAGGGGGTTCTCACTTTTGCACCGGGAGTGGCGCGACAGTTCATTGAAGTTCCGATCATCGATGACAGTATTGCAGAAGCGGATGAAGTGTTGACGCTCACGTTGACCAACAATGATGCAGCCAATGTAACGCTGAATCCACCCCGTACATCCCGCGTCAACATTATTGACAACGATGTCACTCAGCAGGGAAGGACGTTCAATTACACTAACTTCACGACCCTGGCTGGACTGGAATTGAACGGTATCGCAGCGGGTGTGGGGGGAGTGCTACGTCTGACACCCGATGTCACTTTCCAGAATGGCAGTGCCTACTATACAGAAGCAGTGCCGCTGGAGGGGAATACCTCCTTCCAAACCCAGTTCCAGTTTCGGTTGACGGGTGCGCAGGGGAGTGCCGGCACCGATGGTTTTACCTTTACCCTGCAAAATACCGAGTTTGGTCTCGATACTCTCGGCGGTCCAGCAGGTGACCTGGGCTATGGGGGTGGCGGTAGCCGCAGTTTGGCCGTTGCCTTTGATACGTGGGACAACGGTGAGCAGGACATCAATGACAACAACATTGCCATCCGGTTGAACGGATTAATGGGCACTCAGTCACCTGCCACCATCACCGCACCCTTTGACTTGAACAGTGGAGCAACGTACACCGCCTGGGTCGAGTATGCGGCCAGCCGCCGTCGTCTGGAAGTTTTCCTATCTACAACGACGACGAAACCCAGCACCCCGGCACTCACCTATGAGGTGGATCTGGGTACCCTGCTGGGCAACCAGATGTACGTCGGCTTTACAGGCGGTACGGGGGGAGCCTCCAATGCCCAGGACATCCTGAACTGGAGCTTCAACAGTACCTCTGGTGGCCCCGCAATGTCTTTCGCTCAGCCCACCCTGAGCATCGGAGAAAATGGGGGTTCAGCATTGATCACCGTTCGGCGGAACGGGGATCTGAACAGTGCCGTGACGGCTATTTTGGAGACGCTGGACGGAACCGCCAGAGCAGGTGAGGATTATCAGGCGCTGACCCAGACAATTCAGTTTGCAGCGGGGCAGGCAATCCAGACGGTCAACATTCCGATCACCAATAACGCAGTAGTTGAAGGCACCGAGTCCTTCCAGGTGCGCCTCAGAAATGCGACTGGCATCGACCTCGGTTCTCCCAGCACGATGACGATCACCATTACCGATGACGATGGCACAGTCCGCCTCGCGCCGCAGACGGTGGTGGGTGGCCTGAACCAACCAACAGCAGTCGATTGGACGCGATCGCTCGATGGTGCAGGTCGTCGTCTGATGTTCATCGCTCAAAAGGATGGGGTGGTACGAGCCGTTGAAGGCGGCACCCTGTTGGCAACGCCCTTCATCGACATTTCAGCTCAGGTGAATAACGTTGCTGACCGGGGTCTACTGGGGGTTGCAGTGCACCCTGACCTGGGAAGCGGTGTCGGACGCGACTTTGTCTACCTGCTGTTCACCTACGATCCACCGGAGGTCAACGGTCGGTCAGGGCTGGCTGGCCCAGACGGTATCGGTAACCGTCCTTCCCGACTGGTTCGGGTGACGGCCAACGCCGCGACCGGATTTAGAACCGCCTTGCCAGGGAGCGAGGTCGTGCTGCTGGGGAATAACAGTACCTGGGCCTACACCAGCTTCCCCGATCGCAACAGCGCCGTATTTGAGAACATTCCACTCGCGCCCTCTGGCATCGTGGGAGCCGATCGCACCATCAACGGCATCCGCGTCCCCGATGCTCAGATTGAAGGGACAACCCGCAACATCCGCGACTACCTGGCCACCGATAGCGACACGCACTCCATTGGTTTCCTCAAGTTTGGCACCGATGGCACCCTGTTTGTTAGCAACGGCGACGGTACCTCCTATAACGGCCTTGACCCGCGTACCACTCGCGTTCAGGACATCGACAACCTGTCGGGTAAGATTCTGCGAATTGACCCGATCACCGGACAGGGGGTCGCGGGCAATCCCTTCTTCAACGGTGACCCCAACAGCAACCGCTCGAAGGTGTTTGTCTACGGTCTGCGCAATCCCTTCCGCTTTACCATCGACCCCAGAACCAACACGCCCTTCATCGGGGATGTGGGCTGGGGCACCTGGGAAGAGGTTAACGGTGGTCCGGCAGGGTCAAACTTTGGTTGGCCCTTCTATGAGGGGGGTCGTGGGGTGAGCGAGGTGCAGGGTCCTTACAGTGGTCTGCCCGAAGCACCTGCCTTCTATAGTGCTGTGGCGCGGGGTGATATCCGGGTGACAGCCCCTGTGGTCGGCCTCAGACATGGTTTCCCGGCAGAGGGAGGCGACGGTGCTAACGCCGTGGTCATGGGCGATTTCTATACGGGTAGCGTTTACCCGCAGTACAACGGAGCGCTGTTCTTCACTGATATCTACGGTGATCCTCAGCCTAATCTCAATGCTGCCTTCTTTAATCCTGACGGCAGCCTGCGGGAGGTGCGCACCGTGATGCAGGGACAGAACTACAACGTTCAGTTGGTCACCGGACCTGATGGTTACCTGTACTACGTCAATCTGTTAGGAGGTTTCGTCGGTCGGTACGTGGTCGCCTAGTTGGGCTGATATCAAGTAAACCCATCAATAAGAAGTGGGGGGGGGGGGCGCGCCCCCCCCCCCCGGGATTTTGGTGGTTTTTTTAAATAATAAAGCTGGGGCGCGGGTGTGGGCCCCCCGCCACTTCTTATTGATGGGTTTTCAAGCAAACATGACGTAACCACTGCCGCACCACCCAAGGTTATGGGTAGTGCGGCAATTCCACAATCTGCGTTCCACGCTTGGGGCTACGCCTTCGGTAGAATCAGAGGGTAGAAGCTAATATTCGTGCGATCGCATGCTGGAAAGTTTAAAGACCGGGATTTACCATCTGGAGCAGTTTGCCGATGGGCTGGTGGCCAACCAGTTGGTGCATCTCACCCCCGTCAGTGCAGGAATTATTTTTCTGGCAGGTCTGCTGACGAGTCTCAGCCCCTGTATGCTGTCGATGCTGCCGATCACGGTGGGATACATCGGCGGCTATGAGGCCAAAGGAAAGTTTCAGGCAGCTTTGCAGTCCACATGGTTTGCCCTGGGTCTGGCGACGACGCTGGCGGGGTTGGGAGTAGTGGCGGCGATTGCAGGCAGAGTATACGGACAGGTTGGCATTGGCCTGCCAATCATCGTCAGCGTGGTTGCCATCCTGATGGGGCTGAATCTGCTCAACGCTCTCCCGCTAAGATTCCCCTCATTTGGCGGGCTGGATCTGATCTCGAAGGATCTGCCTCAAGGGGTGCAGTCCTATCTGGTAGGGCTGACCTTCGGGCTGGTGGCCTCACCGTGCAGTACCCCTGTCCTGGCCAGTCTGTTGCTCTGGGTCTCAACCACCCATGATGCCCTGGTGGGCGCGGTGCTGCTGCTGGCCTATGCAGCAGGCTATGTGATGCCGCTGATTCTGGCGGGCACCTTCACCGCATCAATTAAAAAAATTCTGGAGCTGCGTCGCTGGTCAAGCTGGATCACACCTTCCAGTGGCGCATTGCTGGTGGGATTTGGCGTGTTCTCGCTGCTATTCCGGCTGTTTCCGTCGGTCTAGTGTTACAAACATAATTTGCAACATGTTTTGGTTGCTCTTGTCCCCAGAAAGGGGTGGAACCTCTTCACCCCGTGCAAAACTTTCACTTTGCGGTACTATAGCGTTTCTCAGTTGGATGAAGTACGGGGTGCAGGGGCAATGCCCCGGCTTGGGGGCTTCGCCCCCAACCCCCTCGTACCTCATAACAACGGGAACCGCTATAGCGTTCTGTTGAAGCCAGGTTTGAAGCCAATTTGATGCATTGATTCTGGAACCACACCTCATGACCTCAGAGAATCCCGTTCAACCCCAGTCCAGCGGCCTTAAAGCCTCCCTGCGCAACTACTTCACGCAGGAACTCGTGCCCCTGCTGGCGGACTTGCGTCTGGCCATTCTGCTGCTACTGGTGATCGCCGTTTTCAGCGCCAGTGGAACGGTGATCGAGCAGGGACAGGCCACTACCTTCTATCAGGCCAACTACCCGGAGCATCCGGCTCTGTTTGGTTTCCTGAGCTGGAAGGTGATTCTGGCATTGGGACTGGATCACGTCTATCGCACCTGGTGGTATCTGGCGCTGCTGATTCTGTTTGGCTCCAGCCTCACTGCCTGCACCTTTACGCGTCAGTTCCCCACCCTCAAGTCATCCCAGAAGTGGAGCTACTATACAAAACCGCGTCAGTTTGAGAAGCTGGCCCTGAGTGCAGAACTGGAGACTGCTTCGCTGGATGCGATCGCCCCCCTGCTGCAACAAAAGCGCTACCGCCTCTTCCGGGAAGGCAACGCGTTGTACGCTCGCAAGGGACTTGTGGGACGCATTGGCCCTATCATCGTCCACGCCAGTATGCTGATCATTCTGGGCGGGGCAATTTACGGCACGATGACGGGGTTCTTTGCGCAGGAGATGGTGCCCAGCGGCGAAACTTTTAAGGTCACTAATGTGTTTGATGCGGGGCCGTGGTCGGCGTCGCAGGTGCCGAAGGATTGGTCAGTCAAGGTGAATCGCTTCTGGATTGACTACACCCCCGAGGGCAACATTGACCAGTTCTATTCCGACCTGTCAGTGCTAGACGACCAGGGGCAGGAGGTCGATCGCAAGACGATTCATGTCAATGAGCCGCTGCGCCACAAAGGCGTGACGATGTATCAGGCAGACTGGGCGATCGCTGGAATTCGCTTCAAACTGAATAATAGTCCTGTACTGCAACTCCCAATGGGGCAGCTTGACACGGGCACGAATGCCCGCCTGTGGGGCACCTGGCTTCCGACCAAACCTGACCTGAGCGAGGGCATCTCGGTACTGGCCAAAGATTTACAGGGAACCGTACTGCTCTACGACAATAGCGGCAAACTGCTGACCACCCTGCGGGAGGGCATGACCACTGAGGTCAACGGCGTCAATCTGACCATCACGGAGGTCGTTGGCAGCACTGGCCTCCAGATCAAAGCCGACCCCGGTATCCCCTTTGTCTACCTCGGCTTTGGCCTGCTGATGCTGGGGGTTATCATGAGCTATGTATCACACTCTCAGCTCTGGGCACTCCAGGAAGGCAACAAACTTTACCTGGGTGGGCGCACCAATCGCGCTCAGGTGGCGTTTGAGCGAGAAGTAATCGCGCTTCTGGAGCAAGCAAGCCAACCAGCCGCATCCCATTTATGAGAAGATGCAGCGCCGGAGCGCTGCATCTTCTCATATTTATTTTTAGCG
>JBIKWV010000357.1:0-5374 GCA_044356135.1 Elainellaceae cyanobacterium | reverse complement strand
CACCCAAGCTAGTGGAGTTGACGGAACAGGTGGTTTTTGGCGACATCTGGGAACGTCCTGAACTGTCGAAGCGCGATCGCAGCCTGATCACGGTAGCAGCCCTAGTTGCGCTCAACCGCACTGAGCAACTGCGGGGGCACCTGGAGCGGGCGATTAACAATGGTGTGACTGAGGATGAATTAATCGAGCTGATTACCCATCTGGCGTTCTATTCCGGCTGGCCCACGGCGGTATCTGCAGCAAAATTGGCGAAGGATGTGTTTAGCCAGAAGAGCGCCTAGAGCCGAGGGAGTTTCAACAGGAAAGGTGGAATCATGACCACATCGAAGCAGCTAAAATTGGGAGCATTCATGCGCCCGGTCAGCATCCATACAGGAGCGTGGCGCTATCCTGGAGCAATACTCGATGCCAACTTTAATTTCCCGGCGCTGAAACAATTCATTCAAAAATTGGAGCAGGGAAAGTTTGACGCTTTTTTTATGGCGGATCATCTGGCGGTTCTCAACATGCCAACCAACGCTCTCAAGCGGAGCCACACGGTAACGTCTTTTGAGCCGTTCACCCTGCTCTCTGCGCTCGCCACGGTCACTGAACACATCGGATTAATCGCGACTGCCTCAACGACTTACGATGCGCCCTTCCACATTGCTCGCCGATTTGCCTCCCTTGACCACATCAGCGGCGGTCGCACAGGCTGGAATATCGTCACCACTGCTAACCCAGATGCGGCACTTAACTTTGGGCTGGAGGAAGAAATCGAGCATGACGAGCGCTACAAACGTGCCCGTGAGTTCTATGACGTGGTGACAGGTCTCTGGGACTCCTTCGCGGATGATGCGTTTATTCGAGATGTGGAGGCAGGTGTCTATTTTGACCCAGAGAAGATGCACGTCTTAAATCACAAGGGGAAATACTTATCGGTGCGAGGTCCACTCAACATTGCCAGACCTATTCAGGGATGGCCCGTGATTGTTCAGGCGGGTGCATCGAACGCGGGGCGACAACTGGCTGCTGAAACCGCTGAGGCGGTGTTCGCCGGGGTCAGCACCCTGGAGGCAGGTAAGGAGTATTACGTGGATGTGAAAGGGCGAGCACAGGCGATCGGGCGTGATCCGAACAGCATTAAAATTCTTCCGGGTGCGCTGGTGATTGTGGGCGATACCGTTGCAGACGCGCAGGCAAAACGGGCCTATTTAGATAGCCTGGTGCACTATGACAGCGGTATCGGCAGTTTAAACAGCGCCCTGGGGTATGATGTTTCAGGCTTCGATCCAGATGGTCCTTTGCCAGACATCCCTGAAACGAATGCCGGACGCAGTTCGCGAGAGCGAGTGGTAACGCTGGCGCAGCGGGAAAACCTGTCAATCCGCCAACTCGCTCAACGCATCGGGAGCTACGGCGGGCTTGCCTTTATCGGCACACCCCAGGCGATCGCTGACGAAATGGAGCAATGGCTGACGGAGGAGGGCGCTGACGGCTTCAATATTATGTTTCCCTATCTCCCTGAAGGACTGAATGATTTTGTCGATCAGGTGATTCCAGAACTCCAGCGGCGCGGTATTTTCCGTAAAGAATACGAGGGCAAAATGCTACGCGAAAATCTTGGTCTGGTACGTCCTGTGAATCAGTTTTTTGAGGCGGTTGCCAGTGATACTTGAAGTTGCCATTTTGCAAGTTAAGCCCGGTTTGACTGGTGATTTTGAAGCTGCCTTTAAAACTGCTGCCCCGATTATTGCATCAATGTCCGGGTATGTTTCTCACGAATTACAGCGCTGTCTTGAAACGCCCGATCGCTATATGCTGCTGGTGCGGTGGCAGCAATTAGAAGACCACACCGTTGGGTTCCGGCAATCTCCGGAGTATCAACAGTGGAAATTGCTTTTGCACCATTTCTACGATCCCTTTCCAACGGTAGAGCATTATCAGATTGTTGAATGATGGGGATATTTCTGTGCGGCAACCATAAATTTTGCACTGCTATTTTAATCGGAATTTAGAATTTTCAGGGGGTGCGATCGCGCTCTCCTGGTGCTGTGTCTCGTCTGGCACCCAGTCGTAGGGAATTGGCTGTGCCCTGTAGACCCAATTGGTTGAAACGTCTCGATCAAAACCAATGTTTTGGCGACCGTAGTAGGGGTTAATGTATTCCCAGACGATTTCGCCGGATGGAGTCACCTGAAATAAGCGACCGTTCATGCCTTCGTCAATCAACGTATTCCCATTGGGGAGCCGTCGAGCGCTGGAAATAAATGAACTGTAAAAGTCCCACGGCGGCTGGTCTGAATCAACACCGCTGTATTGCCAGACAATGGTTTTCTGCTGGGGGTCAATCTCCAGCACCCGCGACCCCAACTCCAGACTCAGTGGATTGGGCGGAAACCCCGAAGGACCTTCGTTGTCAAAGACAAGAAGGTTGCCTGCACCGGGCAATCCTTGAGGAATGATGTGGGCATCGTGCTGCCCGCTGGTTTGATCCACCGGGCGGGGGGTGGCAAGGCTGAGGGTGGTTTGCGGAGACACACTCGCAACAGACTTCTTCGTCCTGTCAGCACCGCTCCAATAATCCGGGCCGAGTCGCCAAACAACCTTGCCTGTTTGCTTATCAATGATGGCAATGAAGCTGGCTTCGCGGGAGTCAATCACAATGTTGTCCGGTGCGAACCGCCGATCTCCGGCGTCGAACCATCGATTCGGCCCAACTGGCTGCATATTGTTAATGGTCAAAAATCCAAAGCCGCGATTGCCCTCCCGATAGCGCTGACGCAGCAGTTTCCGCCCTTCAGTAGAAATTCCAAATTCATCCAGATGATCTCCAACGGTCCAGCTCCAGACTGTCTGCCCATCCTGAGAGACTTCGACAATTTGCTGATCGGCAATGGGGCGATCGCTAACCCCTGCAACAACATGGTCAACCGTAGTGACGAGGAGTGTATGACCATTAGGCAGCCGATTGATGTCATGATTCTGACGCGCCTTTTTACCAGCAGCCTGATTTCCCCAGCGCCAGACCACCGTACCATCCCAATCCAGTTCACCTACCTCCTGATTGGCAAAGATGTTACCGAACGGAGAAGCCCCGTTTTTGAGTTGAACCAGAACATGCCCTTTAGCACCACCATTTTGCGACGGGTCAACCATTTCTGGTGGAAAGCCGAACTTGTTCCAGCGGTGAACTTCATTGCCGTTCATATCAATCAGATGGGTGTTCCCGTCGGGGGCACTAAACAATATGTAGCTGCTGTAGGCTTGCTCAGGGTCGTAAAGCGTGGTTCCCGTCGGGAAAACGCTTGGGGAAGCGATCGCCTTACCTGCTATCCAATTGACCATGACAATTCCCAGCAATAGCAGCCCAAACAGCCGCAAGACAAAGCCCGATTTTTTGGACATAAACCTTTAATACTTTCTGCCTTGCATAGAGGACAGAAGTGTGACAAACTCTTGCTGGTAAATTGTACTGCATCTCTATCAATCTATAGTAGATTATTGAACTTGAGTTTATTGATTCGCTTCAGGATGCCGTTGAGTAGGGCGATCGTCCTACTTCTCTCCCTAATTGCCCTGCTTAGTCCTGCCGATTGGGTGTGGGCGGCAGAGGTTTGTCCGGCGGGAATGGCCTTTATTCCGGGCGGCAGTTTTACGATAGGTTCGGATAACTTGCGGTATCCAGAGGAGCAATCAGCGGAGGTGCGCGTCGATCGTTTCTGCATCGATCGTACTGAAGTCACGAATGCTCAATTTGCAGAATTTGTTGCAGCAACCGGATATGTCACTGTCGCTGAACACCCGCTGTCAAAAGAGCAGTTTCCTGATTTGCCTGATGAGCGGCGATCGCCCGGTTCTCTGGTATTTCACATGGCGGAGCCGGGAACAACTGCTGTGCCTGAGCTGAGTTGGTGGCACTGGACATCAGGCGCAAACTGGCGGCATCCGTTTGGGCCGGAAAGTTCGATCGCCGGAAAAGAGCATTATCCGGTGGTTCATATTGCTTATGAGGATGCGATCGCCTACACCAGATGGGCGGATAAATCATTGCCGACTGAAGCACAGTGGGAATTTGCGGCGCGGGGTGGATTGAAGGACACAACCTATACCTGGGGAAACCAATACTCCGAGAAGAAAGCAAACACCTGGCAGGGTATTTTTCCGTTTTTCAATACAAAAGCAGACGGCTATATCGAAACGGCTCCCGTTGGCTCTTTTTCACCCAACGGCTACGGTCTGTATGACATGACGGGAAATGTGTGGGAATGGACTTCCGATTGGTATGTGGCAGGCCACGCGAACAAAGCGCATCAGTCCAATCCAACAGGACCGAAACAGTTGGAGAGTTTCGATCGCCATAAACCCGAAGACAGAGCATTGCATGTGATTAAAGGTGGCTCTTACCTGTGTGCGCTGAACTATTGCAGCCGCTTTCGTCCTGCTGCGCGGGAGTCAGAAGCCCCCGATACCGGAACCGCCCACATCGGATTTCGCCTGGTAAAAAATTTGACTTGAGGAGTATTCAGTAATGACTAATGTTCCTAATTCTAAAGGGGTTCGTACTACCGAAGTCCTGACCCCCCTCTGTCCCCCCTTAATAAGGAGGGAGGTTTGGCCCCCTCCCCTTGGTAAGGGGAGGGCTGGGGTGGGGTCACCCATTGGCAACACAAGACCGACCAAAGCCAGCAACGTCCATGTGCAGAAGCAGTCACAAACCAGATCACGCCTTAAAATTTTGCAGGCAATTCTACCACTCCTGCTGCTGTCCATCCTGCTGTTTCCGTTGCCTGCATTTGCAGAAACCTCAAAGGTATTGCCCGCTCCGGAACCGCCATTTCAAGGGAAGATTGGCATCACCTACAAAGAATCACAACCCGATTTCCCGAAGGCGATCGCCGCTCCTGCAAAAGCACCTAACGTGCTGCTGGTGCTGCTGGATGATATGGGATTTGGGCAGACCAGTACCTTTGGGGGTGCGATCGATACGCCCAATCTAACCCACCTGGCAGAACAGGGATTACGCTACAACCAGTTCCATGTCACGGCACTTTGTTCTCCCACCCGCGCTGCGTTATTAACAGGACGCAATCACCACTCCGTCAACACTGGCGTTGTCGAAGAACTGGCATCGGGCTTTCCCGGTTACACAACCATCTTGCCCAAGAGTGCAGCAACCGTGGCAGAAGTACTGCGACAGAATGGCTACAGCACCGCCGCTTTTGGCAAATGGCACAACACCCCAGACTATGAAACCAGTGCAGCAGGCCCGTTCGATCGCTGGCCGACTCACCTGGGTTTTGACTATTTCTACGGTTTCCTGGGCGGTGATACCAACCAGTGGAGTCCTGCTTTGGTGGAGAACACAAAGCGGGTTCAGCCCCCCACCCATGAC
>JBIKWV010000159.1:0-7782 GCA_044356135.1 Elainellaceae cyanobacterium | reverse complement strand
CTCCCCCGGTTTTTATAACACCGTTTAATTAAGGTTACCTACTTATTCTGCTGGTTTATGAGTATTTGTGAATTTTGTTTTCCGACCACGGTTCGGTTTGGCGCAGGCGCACGCCACGAAATCCCTGACTCGCTGCAGGTGCAGGGGGTACAGCGCCCGCTGGTGGTGACCGACCAGGGGGTGTCTCCCCTGCCCTTCTTCCAGGCGCTATTGGCCAGTCTGGAGCAGGGTGGGTTGCAGGCGGCCCGTTTTAGCGGCGTGGTGGGAAACCCCGTGAAATCGCAGGTGACGGCAGGCGTGGAGGTGTTTCGGGCGCATGGGGCCGACGCAATTGTGGCTGTGGGTGGTGGGGCAGCGATGGATGTGGCCAAGGCGATCGCCCTGATGGCGCATCACCCCGGCGATTTATTTGACTACGAGGACGGAAAACCAGGGGCGCGTCCGGTGGATCAGCCAATCCCTTATCTGGTGGCTGTCCCCACAACAGCGGGCACGGGCAGCGAGGTGGGGCGGAGTACGGTGATCTCGGATGACACGACCCACGCCAAAAAGATTATTTTCTCTCCCCGACTGCTTCCCCAGAAGGTGTTCGCCGACCCGGAACTGCTCCTGGATCTACCGCCCAGGGTGACCGCCGCAACCGGAATGGATGCGCTGACCCACTGTGTGGAAGCCTACCTGGCAAAAGGCTATCAGCCCATGTGCGATGGGATTGCCCTGGAAGGGGTGCGACTGGTGGCCCAAAATCTGGCCCGCAGTGTAGAGAATGGCCATGACCTGGAGGCACGCGGCAACATGCTGGCGGCGGCAATGATGGGCGCGGTTGCCTTTCAGAAAGGACTGGGTGTTACCCACTCCTGCGCCCATGCCCTTTCTACCGTTTACGATCTGCACCACGGTCTGGCCAATGCGATTATGATTCCCTACGCAATGCAGTTTAACCTGGAGGCAGTGCCGGAGAAACTGCGCCTGCTGGCGATCGCCGCCGAAGCTCCAGAACCCACCGCCCAGGGATTCATTGACTGGCTGAAATCGTTGAAAGGGGCGATCGGAATTCCGGCAACGCTATCGGAGATGGGAATTACATCAGAAAAGATGGAGCGCCTGGTGGAAGTTGCCTACGCCGATGGATGCCATCCATTGAATCCTCGTGATTGTACGAGGGATGATATTGTGGACATTTATCAGATGGCAATGTGATTGTTCATGGAATTGCAGGTTCTGGGGCAGGTTCGGAAATTGCAGCAACAGGCGGCTTCGCTGCTGGTTTATCAGGGGGTTCTCGAAACACCTCCGGGTAGCGCCTATCTGCACCTGCTGAATGAACTGGTGGATGGGGATGAGTTTAAGATCTTGCGGGCCTATGGCGCGTGGTTTCGGGCATTGGCGGAGCAGCAGCAGAGCTGGCAACACCATCTGATGGAACAGATTTTGTTGTCGAACAATCCCTTCTCTGAACAGGCTCAGGGGCGATCGCTCCAGGATCTGCCAGTCGGTCTACAGCAGGCAGCGGCAACAGATTTGCATCGGCTTCAGCAGATTGCCCGGTCGGGGGAGCCGCAAATCAGTCAGTGGGTGAAAACTGCTGCTGGCTTAGAAGCAAGTCCGGTGGTGTGGGAGGTCAACGCCGCACCTCCCGATCGAGAGATTGAAACGCATTTCCAGTCGTCCGCCGACTGGGCCACGCTTCTACCAGAATTGGCAAACCACTATCGACAAGCGGGGACAGGGCTGTTTTCCCGGTATCGGGCGTTTCGCTGGCAGAATGGAACATTGGCCGGGGTGGCTCACCCTGATCCAATCCGCCTGGATGCGCTGGTGGGCTATGAGATGCAGCGAGATGCCCTGGTGCAGAATACCCAGGCGCTGCTGTCGGGCTATCCGGCGCTGCATGTCCTGCTGTATGGCAGTCGGGGAACCGGGAAGTCATCTCTGGTCAAAGGCTTGCTTAACGAAGCCAGCGCTGTCTCTGAACGATTGCAGGCTCACCATCTGCTGCGGCTGGTAGAAGTCTCCAAAGCCGACCTGACCGATCTGCCGCTGATTGTCGATCGCCTACGGGTTGCTCCCCAGAAGTTCATCATCTTTGTCGATGACCTCTCGTTTGAAGAGGACGATGATGCGTTTAAGGCGCTGAAGGTGGTGCTGGAGGGAAATGTCATCGCCCGTCCCCAGAACGTTGTGGTTTACGCCACCTCCAATCGACGTCATCTGGTGCGGGAATACTTTGGCGATCGCCCCCGTCCTCGTGATGCCGATGAGGTTCATTCCTGGGACAGCGTGCAGGAAAAGCTATCGTTCAGCGATCGCTTTGGCCTGACACTCACCTTCGAACCCGCCAATCAGGATACTTATCTGGCGATCGTTCACCACCTCGCCGCTCAAAGCGGGATTACCCTGGATACCGCAGACCTGGAGTATCGGGCGCTCCAGTGGGCCACCCGCCACAATGGGCGATCGGGGCGAACTGCCCGACAGTTTGTGGATTTTCTCCAGGCGGAGCTGAAACAACCGGGACGCAATCCAGTGTTGTGAACACTCAGTTCTGCGACATGGGGGTTTGGGGGCTTCGCCCCAAGAAGGGGCACACCCCTTCCCCCCTTACAAAAAACCGAAAAACCAAATTTTGGCAGGCGCGACGCTATAGCGTCGCGCCTGCCAAAATTTGGTTTTTCGAATAGGCTCTAACGATGAAGCCCGGAAAAACCAGAGAATTTGCCCCTGGAGGTGGGAACACTAAGGCCGACGAGATGCCGTTGAGGAGGCTCTCCGGCGAGAGGGTGACTGATGTTAATCGGTGGGCGCTACGAAACAATTCGAGAACTGGGGCGGGGTGGCGGTGGTAAAACCTATCTGGCGGAAGATACCTACCGTCGAGGGAACCCCAAATGTGTTGTGAAAAAAATTCAGCCTGCGTCAAAACTCCCGGTGGTGTTAGCGAAAGCCAGGGAGATCTTTGAGTTCGAGGTGAAATCGCTGTATGAACTCGGTAACCATGATCAAATTCCCAAACTACTGGACCATCTGGAGCAGGCGGGTGAATTCTTCCTGGTGCAAGAACTGATTGACGGGCATGACCTGCGACAGGCATTTTCGCTTGGCGATCGCTGGGAAGAAAAAACGGCGATCGCTCAACTGCGAGAAGTTCTAGAAATTCTGGCGGTGGTTCACAACTATGGTGTGATTCACCGCGACGTGACACCCCAAAATTTGCTGCGCCGCTTTAAAGACAAGAAGCTGATGCTGATCGATTTTGCTGGGGTCAAGGCGCTGCGCCACCTCAGCGTCAACAGTCAGGGCGAGACCAGCTTCACGCAGCCCATTGGCACTCCCGGCTATATTCCCCCCGAACAGGCGGTGGGGAATCCCCAGCGCTGTAGCGATATTTACGCGGTGGGAATGATGGTGATTCAGGCGCTCACGGGCTACTCCCCCAAACAGCTCCCCCGCAACCCGGAGACTCAGGCTGTCGAGTGGCATGACCAGGCACAGGTCAGCCCTGAACTGCGGGCGATTCTCGACAAAATGACGGCACCCGACCCGACCCAGCGCTACCAGACCGCAGCGGAGGTACTGGCAGATCTGCCCGCTCCCACAGCAAAAACCCTTTCTGCAGAAGAACTGGCCAGTTTTCTGGGAGAACCCAAACCGCCCAGCTACCAGATGGCGATCGCCCCCCAATTCGAGGTGGCCCGTGACTTCTCAGAAGGACTGGCGGCAGTCATGCAGAACGGCAAACTTGGTTACGTGAATGCCTCCGGAGAATTCATTATTCCACCCATGCTGCATGTGGATTCGATCAGCCTGTACCGGGAGGGAGCCTATCAGTTCTCTGAAGGACTGGCTCGGATTCTGGTCGATCACCTCTGGGGGTATATCGACTCGAAGGGGAGGCTGATCATTCCACCCAAGTTCGACGGAGCCGAGAATTTTGTTGATGGGTTGGCACGGGTGGAGGTGAACCACCGTTACGGCTATATCGAATCCACCGGATTATTTTTGATCAAACCCCAGTTTGAAAGCGCTGCCCAGGTATTTAGCGAAGAACTGGCGGGGGTGGAAATCAACCATCAATGCGGTTACATCAACAAGGCAGGGAAACTGGTGATCCCTCCCAAGTTTGATAGTGCCGATGAGTTTTGTGAGGGTCTGGCGCGGGTGACGCTGTATGACAAGTACGGCTTTATTGATACGACGGGGAAACTGGTGATTTCGCCTCAGTTCGATGTTGCCCACAGTTTCAGCGAAGGACTGGCGCGAGTCCGCATTGACGGCAGGTATGGCTACATCGATTCAACCGGGGCGATCGCCATTCCCCCCCAGTTCGACGACACCTTCAGCTTCACTGAAGGACTGGCCCTGATCCGCAATCAGAATAAGTATGGCTTCATCGACAGAACAGGTAAGCTGGCGATCCCCCTCCAGTTTGACGACGCTTTTCCCTTCTCAGAGGGAGTTGCGGCAGTGAAGGTCGGCAGTCTCTGGGGCTTTATTGACAGAACCGGGAACTTTGCAGTCGATCTGCAATTTGATGATGCTAGCTCCTTCCACGGCAGTCGAGCCACGGTGAAGGTGGGCGATCGGTGGGGCTATCTTGGGGTTGAGATGAATTAAGGGCAGCTCCCGCGTATTGTGCTAAAAACCCACAGGAAGTGCCGTGCGGCACTTCCTGTGGGTTTTTAGCTTTACTCGATATCACAGAGCGCCCGATCGCCCTCACTCCGATGCGGATTGGTTCGTAAATAATTTTGCAACCACTGACAGCTCTCCTGGATCAACTGCTCACGAGTCAGTGGCTGCGGATCAACCTCCGTCACATCCCAGACCTGCCCGTTAGCAGATGGTTGCCATCCAGCGAGAACCGAATCCTGTAAATTCCAGAGGTTGAGCCTTGCGCTGCACGGACGGCACAACCTCTGGAATTTGCGGAATTGTAGCACCGACCTGCTGATCGCAGAAAAAAGGGAATCCTAATTTCGACGCGTGTCTTGTTTCATATTCATTCGCAACCGTTACAAGTGGACTTTTGACTAAATTGCGCCGATTTTTCCTGAAAAACTGATTGTGTCAGCTTTTCAGGAAAATCGGCGCTAAAACCAAATATGCCGCGAAACGCTCTTTTAGAGAGGGTTTCGCGGCACTGTAGAAAAAATAGTCAAAACCCAGTCACTAATCCTGAGAAGCAGCCTGCTTCTGGACAGATTTCCCTCGATGTTCCAGCCACATGGGGAGCGCGATCGCCACTACCAGCACCACCGCTGCTACCAGACCAAACTGGGTCAGCAGAGAGAGCAACTGCGGCAAGGGCACAACCTGTCCCACAAAATAGGCGATCGTGATGGTCACAGAAGCCCAGGTCAGCGCTCCAGCCGCATTGTAGAGAAGGAACTGAGGATAGGGCATCTTCGACAGTCCGGCCAGAGGCCCTGCAAAGATCCGCAGAAGCGCAATAAACCGTCCCAGAAAGACAGCCTTTGCGGCATTCTTGCTAAATTCGTCTCGTACTTTGACAAGCTGGGATTCCTGGAGACGAAACAGGCGGCCCACACGGGTGAGAATGTTCCAGCCGCCGAAGAAGCCAATCCAGTAGCCCAGACTATCACCAACGATCGCCCCGGCAGTAGCACTGGCCAGCACCCCCCAGTAGCTCAATTCACCGCTACCTGCCAAAAAACCACCCACGACCGTAATGGTTTCGCCGGGGATGGGTAACCCGGTATTTTCCAGGAGAATGCCGCCAAAAACCGTCCAGTAGCCATACTCATGTGCAAGCTCCTGAATTGTTTCAACAGGGATGAACTCAAGCGACATGAGAATTAGCCTTCACAAACGTTAACGATTCGCTCTCTGATCTTTACTCAGGGACGCGATTGTGTCAATCAAAACAATATTCAACGGGGATCGTTTCCCTGCGAGGAGACCCAAACAGGATGAATCATCACCGTGAATTGACAGTCTATGGTTACTGGCCCTGGAGGCGAATGGCGGTGCCCGTTGCGGTGATCAGCAGCAGCACACCCGTCTCGTCCAGATTGATAGTGCTGGTATTGACCGCAATTCCAATCACAGCGTTGGCTCCAATGCGGTTGGCACGGCGCTCCAGTTCGGCGATCGCCTCCTGTTGTCCTTGTTCAAACACTCGTTCATAGCTGCCTGTGCGCCCCCCGATGATGTCACGGATGCCAGCGAAGAAGTCTCTTAGAGCATTACTGCCATACACCACCTCTGCGGTCACAACTCCCAGGTAGGCTTCGACGATCGCCCCCTGAACCACATCTGTTGTCGAAAGCAGCATTTTTGTTCTCCCAAGTTCTTTCTCTATCATCGCCAGAACAGGGGGCAGGACGGCAGGGGGATCCTCTGAACGAAAAGTGCGGTGAACCACACCCAACTGCTGCTTGAGGGGAGCTGCGTTGACTGATCCTTCATAACCGTGTAGAAGTGTGTAGGGTGCTGTCGATCGTGTCATTTTTTTCTAAGGAAACCGTGGTTAGATTAACGCAATTTGCCGTCGGGCTGGTGCTGGCCAGTGCAACGCTGGGTCTTCCTCTGCCTGCTTTCGCACAGGGTGTTGCCTCCGAACCTGCTACTCAGCCCGGTCACAGTGCCTCTGCTACCGACCAGGCCAATGCCAACCGGGTAAATGAGTTGCTGCGGCGAGGGCGAGAACTGGTCAACCAGCGGAAATTGGATGAGGCGATCGCCGTTTACCAGGAAGCAGCCAGTCTGGAACCGAGCAATGCCCGCATCCCGGCAGCAATTGGCTTTGTGCAGGCGACCCAACGCAACTTTGCCGAAGCCGCCCAGGCTTACCAGAGAGCGATCGCCCTGGAGGGTAACAATGCCCGCTACCACTATGCGCTGGCTTTCTCTCTGGCCAATGCGGGTGACTACAGTAGCGCGGCGACTGCTTACCGTCGCACAACGGAACTGGATCGCGACAACGTTGATGCCTTCCTGGGATTGGGAATCGTTCTCTCCCGTGTACGCAATTACGATGGAGCGCTGGAAGCATACCAGCAGGCCGTGAGGTTACGGCCTGGAGATGGACGGGTTTACGAATCTATCGGATCCGTCATGATCCAGCAGGGCCGCTACCAGGAAGCGCTGGAGCCGCTGCAACGGGCTGCTCGACTGACCCCCCGCAGTGGGAGTATTCAGCTCAATCTGGGGGTGGCGCTGGTCAATTTGGGTCAGATGCGAGAGGGATTGCAAGCTCTGAAGCAGGCCGCCGACCTGGAGCCACGCAATGGTCGGATTTTCCTGCAAATTGGTGACATTTACCGTGCCCGCAACGATATGCAGCAGGCGATGGCATTTTACCGTCAGGCAGCGAGTGTCCAACCCAACCTGCCGGAGGTGCAGGAGACGCTGGGCAGTCTCTTTCTGGAACAGCGCGACTACCTGAGTGCCATTGTTGCGTTTCGACAACTGGTGGAGATGGTGCCCCAAAATCCAGATGCCTACTACAATCTGGGGCTGGCGCTGAAGGGCAGGCAACGGGAACAGGAGGCGATCGATGTGCTTGAGAAAGCCCGTGAACTGTATCGGCAGCAGAATAACCGCGACGGTGTGGCCAAAGCAGAGGAACTGTTAAGGAACTTGCAGTCTTAAGGGGTTTGCCATAAACTGAAATCCCAGTAAAAGCCCAGTTTTCACCTGACGCGGCGAAGCCGCGTCAGGTGAAAACTGGGCTTTTGTTAAACATCAGATCCCTGATACGAAGTGGTGCAAAGTACTGCACCGTACCACTTCGGGTGTACCCCAGTTTTGCGAGTGGCA
>JBIKWV010000158.1:0-7816 GCA_044356135.1 Elainellaceae cyanobacterium | reverse complement strand
CTTGTAACTCACCAGCGTGAAAAAAGCTGTTTTCCAGTGAATACTTGTTTCTTTTCACGATTGAATCCCAAAAATGTGTTAGCAATATAAATTAGGAAGGGTTCAGTTGATTGGCATCGTTCAGAACCCCGGATATTTCACTGATCGCTCTTCCCCTGTCCTTTATTCAGGAGGAATTGGTATGGTCAGTCAAACATCACAGCCCAACGGAATCCCTGAAGTTTCTGATCTGAGATCTTGCACCAGAAACCGAAACCCTGATTCTGCCGCTGCTCCACGGCGGCAGAATCAGGGTTTCGGTTTCTCTTTAAGCAAGGTGCAAAATCTCAGTGATCCCTGAAGCGTTTCACCCTGAAAGTCCAGAACGGTTAGTCGCAATCAAGTTGGCACTGGTTAGAGGCTATCTCTATGTTGCAATCAACTATCGAGTCCATTCTGCAAGAGGAACGATTATTTGTTCCTTCAACTGAGTTTTCTCAAAATGCACGGATTAACAGTCCAGAAGACTATCAACAGCTCTATCAACAATCCATTGCCAATCCTGAAAAATTTTGGTCTGACATAGCCGCCAGGGAACTACACTGGTTTCAACCATGGGACACCGTCCTGGACTGGCAACCGCCCTTCGCCCGTTGGTTTGTCAATGGCAAATTGAATCTCTCTTATAACTGTCTGGATCGGCATTTGGGTAACGGACGACGGGATAAGCTGGCGCTGATCTGGGAAGGAGAACCCGGTGATTCTCGCAGTTTTACCTATGCTCAACTGCACCGGGAAGTCTGTCAAATGGCGAATGTGCTCAAGCAACTGGGCGTGCAGAAAGGCGATCGCGTCGGCATCTACCTGCCCATGATTCCAGAGGCAGCGATCGCTATGCTGGCCTGTGCTCGCATTGGTGCCCCACACACAGTGGTGTTTGGGGGGTTTAGCGCCGAGGCATTGAGAACCCGTCTCCAGGATGCCGCAGCCAGGGTGGTGATCACTGCCGATGGGGGATGGCGCAAAGATGCGATCGTACCTCTGAAGGAACAGGTGGATCGGGCGTTGTCAGACGGTGCAGTCCCCAGTGTGCAGCAGGTGCTGGTGGTCAACCGCACAGGGCAGCCCGTGAAGATGGTGGCGGGGCGCGATCGCTGGTGGCACGAATTACAGGCAGATGCGTCTCCGGACTGTCCGGCGGAGCCAATGGACAGCGAAGATCTGCTATTCATTCTCTATACTTCTGGCACTACAGGCAAACCCAAAGGCGTGGTTCATACCACAGGGGGATACACCCTGTTCAGCCATATCACCACTCAATGGGTTTTCGATATCCAGGACAGCGATATTTTCTGGTGTACTGCCGATGTGGGGTGGATTACCGGACACAGTTATGTCGTCTATGGCCCCCTCTCCAATGGGGCAACGACGGTCATGTATGAGGGCGCTCCCCGCGCCTCCCATCCAGGGTGTTTCTGGGATGTAATCGAGAAATATCGAGTCACCATTTTCTACACGGCACCCACAGCCATTCGCACCTTTATGAAAATCGGTGAAGCCCTGCCCGCAGCGCGAGATCTGTCCTCTCTGCGGCTACTCGGATCAGTTGGCGAACCCATCAACCCGGCGGCATGGATGTGGTATTACCGGGTGATTGGCGGTGAGCGCTGTCCCGTGACAGATACCTGGTGGCAGACCGAAACCGGTGGGATTCTGATTGCCCCCATCCCCGGTGCCATTGCCACTAAACCTGGTTCGGCAACACTGCCCCTACCGGGTATTGTTGCCGATATAGTGGATATGGAAGGCAATCCCGTGGGAGAGAACCAGGGGGGCTATCTGGTCATTAAACAACCGTGGCCCGGAATGCTGCGATCGCTCTACAATGACCCTGACCGCTACCGCACCACCTACTGGGAACCGATTCCCCCGAAAGACGGCAATTACCTCTATTTCACAGGGGATGGTGCCCGCAGGGATAAGGATGGCTATTACTGGATTATGGGGCGGGTGGATGACGTGATTAAAATTTCGGGTCACCGCTTGGGCAGTGCCGAAATTGAGTCGGCGTTGGTGGCGCATAATGCGGTTGCTGAGGCTGCCGTGGTCGGTAGACCCGAAGAAAACAAAGGGGAAGAAATTGTTGCCTTTGTCACGATAGCGGATGGCTATGTTCCTTCAGATTCACTGGAGGAAGAACTGAAGCAGCATGTAGTGGAAACGATTGGGGCGATCGCCCGTCCCAGTGAAATCCGCTTTGGAGAGGCACTGCCGAAAACGCGATCGGGCAAGATCATGCGACGGGTGTTACGGGCACTGGCGATGGGCGAGGAGGTAAAGGGCGATATTTCTACGCTCGAGGATCGGGCTGTTTTGGATCAATTGCGGGCATCTGGTTGATACTCAGAGCCTCTCCGAAAACCCAAAATCTGGAGGGTGCGTCGCTGTAGCGGCGCACCCTCCAGATTTTGGGTTCTGATTATTCGGATAGGCACTCAGTAACTGGAGTTTTGACTATTTCCCCCATAGCGCCGCAAATGCTCTCGCAGAAAGCATTTCGCGGCGAACTTAATTTCAGCACCGAGTTAGTCAAAAGTCCAGTACCTATTCATCGCAAGTAAAGCTAAAAGCCCCAACCAGGATTGTCACAGCGTAAAGCACCGTGCCTATCTACTTAATTCGGGTTAGTAGGTAGGCGTGATTAAGCTTGAAACCCAAAAAGCTGTTCCGCCCGCTGCGCGGGCGGAACAGCTTTTTGGGTTTCGACTTTTTCCACGCCCACTTACTTTGTGGGTTTTCAAGCAGACATAATATCAGAGAGTTTTTCCGCCTGCACATTCCCGGCGCTTTATATGAATACTCCTCATATGTTTTTTTACTGTATTCGGGGTAACACATAATTCTGTGGCAATTTGCTTGTATGTACAATTTGCTCGATGGAGTATCCAGACTTCTTTTTCACGAGGAGTCAAACCATATCTTTCTGCCTCCTCAATAGAAATGTTTTTTAGAGTCTGATAGCGATCCTCCAGTGTTAATAACAGGTATGGTTGCTCCACTGTTTCTAATTTCAGCCAGCGTGCCTGGATATGGAGTGGGGTTGTCTGGTCGATAAACACCTCTGATTCTGTTAGCCAGTGTTGATTTGGAAATAAACTTCGGCTGTGAATCAGATATTGGCAAATATGCTCGATCTCTTGAGGTACCCATTTCGCAGGAGAATGAACTTGATTGAGACGCTTCAAAATGCGTCTCGCACTATCGTTGGCATATACGATCTCTTGTTGATCCGTCAGGATTAAAACGCCATCCATCAGTTCGGCAATAATTCCCTGAAGTAGGGAGGACGCCTGATCAGCAAGTGCAAGCTTAGGTCGGGACGATGTAGCCTGAATCATCATATTGTTTAAAACTGCTATAGGACCATGTACATTCGGAGTTTGTAGAACCATACTTCATTCCCCTGTGAGTATCCTCCATTGGCTAAAAAATTTCCCCCCATTATAGTTCTCTCAATTCAAGGAAGTTCTGGTATTCTGCCTGCATCATGTCCTGAAAAGATTGGTAGCGGTCTGCTCCAGGTAGCCAGTTACCAAACAACCATGCCTCCCATTCCCCATCTTCACGAATAATTCGGGGGTTGAGGAGATAAATAGAGGACTCTCCCTTATCACTAATTTCCAAGGAAGTCTGCAAATATTCCAACCGAAGACTCAAACAATGCTGGTCGTTGCCGTAGACTAAATAATCCTGGTCGGAGATGCAGGGAAGTTTAGGATGGCTGACAGCCCCATTGACTGAAGCATCGGGTTGCTGCCGCAGAGCATAGTCTCTGGTGAACTGATCGATCCATTGTTGATGTCTGACTTGAAACCACTCAATTTCCCGCGTAGACCAGAGGTGGTCAATGAAAGGGGTTGTCCGTCGCCAACCGTTCGTGACTTTCAGAAATTCTCGATAAGAAGGAGGAAGAGATATCCCCAGACGAGTTTCAGCCCGCACAATTTGAGCTTCCGTTGCCCCTGGATACCCTAGCCAGCCAGATGTAATGACTTCGGGGGGCAATGTCTCCTGGTTTCTCTCCCAGGACTCGAGCAATTCCAGGCTCCATTGCCTCAAGAATTTTTCCCAGTCGAAGGAACACATGACTCAATTGTTGTTTGAAGTAGGTTGAGGCGATCTTGCTGCGATCGCAGCATTATGACCAGCGTCACGTCTCTACCTTGAGGATGGGCCCCTGGTAATACTCCATTTTGGGGGAGGGAGGGAGTAACAAGACAACGCTATGGCATTCGTAGCGACCAACTGCTGGCACCGGGAATTCATGGCGACTGGTATATTCAAACTCACGATTTTGCAAATGCCCCAAATCAGTTCCCACTAGATGAAACGCATTGGTCTGTAAGTTTGTGGTGCAGACTGAGACCTGATAAGGGATTTGTTGGGTCGTCAACATTTCTGCTCGATTCCCACCGATGCGGAAGCGAACCTCTGCCAGTAGCTTTCGTTCTTTTGGAAACTTGGCGATCGCAGCTTCGATTTCAGAAACTTTCACCTCCAGGATCTCCAGAAAAACATGATTTGATGTTGTAGGAATTGTTGGCGTTCTGAACTCAGGAGTAGTGGGGATCAATTCCGTTGCCAGGGGCAGTCTTGCCTGTGTCAACATCCAACTGACCCAGGGCAGGGTTGAAATTCCTGACAATTGAGCTTGTTCGTGGGTCTCCTGATGGGCAACCCGAGTCTGCCACACTGCGTCCCCAGACTCCCCCGATCGGGTATCAAATATGACTGAGAAACTGGCGTGTTGTTGCCATTGTGGCGGTGTATTCACCAGTTCTGGAGCACTCTCAGGGAGGACTGCCTCAAACGCCTCCCTGGACAAGGCTTCCTCAACTGTCACCAAATCTTCCTCTGCGATTTGCTCCGCCAGTTCCTGTGCCTGACCCAGCCAGTCTTCTGTTTCGATGCGTCGTGGCGACACCCGTAGATCGGTTCGCTCATGCAAAAGCTGGGACAGACTCTGGGGGGTGTGTTGTGCCAGATCGGTAAAAAAGCGAATTCCCACCTCATAGAGTGCTTCTGCGGTGGCTGTACCAATCCCATCAATCCGTTCCAGGTCATCGGTTTCGTCAGGAATTGGGGCCGGTCTGTGTTCTGAATTAGCCATCTCATTTCTCCTCTGTTGAGGGATTAGTTTCAGGTTGGTAGTCTCCTGAAATAACGACGACCCGAATGCCCTCGACCGCTGCCGGAAACGAGATTCGATCTTTGGGGTTGGCTTGCATCCAGCGATCGCGCACATGAATTCGGATCCCCCGATTTTGGTCGGTGGGTGTTTCTCCGGGAGCGTAGCCAATATCGATCAAGCTCACATCGGGATGGTCCAGAAATTGGGCAACCAGTTGATCACGTGCCCGACGCGCCCTGACCATGAATTCTGAGTCTGAGTATGACATCGGCCTGACCAGAGTAGAGAACGCTCAAACAATATCAACCTGCAACGCATCTAATACCTGCCCCATGTCGAGGGCGAGCGCCCGTTCTGGATGGTTGCTGCCAGCGAAGTGCAGCCCCACTGCTCGGTAAGTTGCTGTATCCAGCCACCAGGCACCAGAATCTCCTGGCCCGCTGACCTGCTCATCTGACTGCCGTTGTTCGACTGTCATTACTCCCTGAATCACGCGATTCAAAGTTCCATATCGCAGTCGGGTCACGCCCTCAATTGCCGTCACCCGCCCGTAGGTAACTCCTGTACGTCGCCCCGATTTGACCACCTCCATGCCCAACTGCGCCTGTCCAACACCGCTGACCCGACCTAAATTGATCTGTTGATTGACCAGTGAACGACTCCCTGTCAGCTTCGCTACAGCCGCATCCAGATTGACTGCCATCGCATCGCGGACCAGGGTTGCGACGGTATCTCCCGCGTTTCCGCCATCCCGGCGACCAGGCTGGTAAATCTTTTGACCGGATAGAGCCGCCCACTCTCCCACCAGCACATGCCAGTTACTCAAAATCATGGGGTCTCCCGATAGGCGGTCTTTGACCAATCCCCCCAGAGTCCCGTACGTATAGCGCCGCTCATCGGAGATGCTGATTCCTCCAAGGAGGGGATTGGCCCGACGAGATCGGGGGTCAGATGCGGACAGATTGGATGGCAGGGGTGCTCCTTGCGGCAACGGCGAAGCCGCGCGCCGGGAGGTTGTTGGTTGCAACTGATACTTCCCCTCTGGGACATCGGTCGGAAAACCACCAATATATTTTGGGATAGGGCGGGTTTCGCCAGCGGTAGCAGCATCTTCCAGCGAGGCAGGATCCAGTTTTTGACAGACGTGCACCCGGATTGCGACTTCATCTTCGGCAATCTGACCTGCGTGTTCGGGCATACCAAAATCAATCAGGCTGACATTGGGATCAAACAGGTAATTCCGGACTGCCTGCTGCAGGGCTAACCGGGCACGGGCACGGAACGTGGAGTCAACATGGATGGGCATAAGGATTCTCCTTGTGGAGTTTGATCGCAATCACTTTGGAGCGGCAGATTTTCAGTCTGCCGGACGGCAGACTGAAAACCCTGATCAAGGGACTTACGAATAGACCTGATAACGAATAGGATGATCGATTCTCCACTCCGCTCCAGTCGCAATAAACAGATCCGCATCCAGATCCAGCACACTCTTGGCAAAACCAGAGAACGGAGGAGCCGGATTTCCACTCGCACCAAAGACCCGTGCCGTGATGTTCATCTCATAGAGTCCCGGAGGTTGTGCCGGTAGGGTAATGAGGTTGACATAGAAGGAAGGCCCTCCTGGAACAAAGTTCCCACTGGAAGTGAGGCTACCCGCCGCAGACCAACTGGTCAAATTTGCCATCTGGAAGTTGACTTCGTAGGGCAGCGCAAAGGTTTGCAGGATCTCAGAGGGAGTTGGAGGAGTTCCACCGGGGACGACAAAGGGATTCAACACGATAATGGAGGCAACGTAGGCATCTTCTCCTGCTCGAATCACCTGGTTGGGGAGCAGTGGAGAATTAAAACCGACGACAGAGGTAATACCAGCACCGGGCTGGATCGGGCCAAAACCAAACACGTTCCACCAATACAGTGGTTCAGCAACTTCAGGGCGTGTACTGGTCAATGCAGTTTCGAGCGCGGATTGGAGTTGTGCTTCAATCACCGCTTTCATATCATCAGCAGTCGGTTTACGGGCAGTTGCCTTAACCAGAACCTCTTGTTGTGGCATGATCATTCTCCTTATATTCCTTTCGGATGTATTGGACAGGGGCAAAGCCTGATTTAATCTGGATCGCCAAATCGTTAAACAGGAATAATTTGCCCTGTCGTGGTGTCATACAAACAGCAAGCTTTGATTGAGATAATTCCAATCAGGTATTGCCTTCTGGAAACTCACTGCTATCTGTTTCTCGACTACCTGCATCATGTCAAAACCACTCAAAGCTGAAAATTACCCTACCAGGATACTTTTTATTTCTGATAAGTTTTTAGATCCAACTCTACCAATAGCGCTTATAAAAGCAGAGCGACGCCCTCGGTAGTAGTTTCAGATCGTCAAAGATATGTCATCTGCAAAAAGACATAAAACGATGTACGACTTAAAAATCAGATCCTGTGAGTTCTCTGGAGTGCTGGAGTACATCCCAATACTCCAGAAAACTCATAGGTTTTACCAGATTGTCTTGAAACTCGTACGTTGTATGATCCAGCAATTTGCATTAATACGAGATAGGGGTGGAGGGTATTACCCCCCACCCCTATCCCACATTTCGCACCAGCATGAGAAACGCCGTTAATGTTCTAGACGTGTGGTTGGTTGTT
>JBIKWV010000157.1:0-7841 GCA_044356135.1 Elainellaceae cyanobacterium | reverse complement strand
CCACCCGCGTGTCACAAAAATTTTTTGCGATAGACGGCCATCCAGAGCGCCCACCGTGAGTTTTGAGGCTGATTAAAAAAGGGCATTCCAGTCGCGGCTATTCTTCCATCTGGAGTGCCATGCGCAAAAGTTCCGAGACCCGGAAGCGGAGGGGGCACGGCTGCGTCTGTGGAGAGCAGGAAAACAGCAGCGGTGCCCCCGCAGCCCCCACAGGACACC
Source organism: Elainellaceae cyanobacterium (assembly GCA_044356135.1). Classification (GTDB taxonomy): domain Bacteria; phylum Cyanobacteriota; class Cyanobacteriia; order Elainellales; family Elainellaceae; genus CAZVXA01. Next base: position 7,622 of record JBIKWV010000157.1, on the reverse strand, counting down.
CCCCAACCTGGACGATCCACAGCGGAGGGTGCCGGGATGTTCCCCGGCACCCCAGCGGGGCGGGTGGCGTCAGCAGACTCCATGCTGGCTCAACCCATTACCCCCGCTCACCCAACAACTGCACCTGGCTCCTCGTCGCACGAACCAGCCGCAGGGCATCATTCAGCGAACACTCCGCCCGCTCGAAAATCCGATAAACGTGCCTGCGTCGGCTCTCATAGGTGGCTGAACTATCGCCCTCATCCTGGAGAATCTGCACATAAGCCCGTGTCAAATCTGCACGCCAATTACTCCCCCAAATCGCCTGCGCCTGCTCCCCGATAAATGCCAGAAACTCCGATTCGTCCGACACCTTCGCCGTAGCGATCGCCATAAACAGCACCAATTCAATCACCCCCTATTCTGTGCCAAATAAGCCACAACCGCCAGGACTCCCCAGCGGTTGCGGTAACCCTAAGCTGCCTTACCCTTGCGCCTGGTCTTCGGCTCCGCCTGGGCGGTACCCACGGCACCCATCAGTAGACCGTAGCCGTGGTACCGCTCCGGGTCGGCCACCGTCGGCATATAGCCACACTCACGGGCGATCGCCTTCACCGCTGCGCGAACCTTCCCCAGGTCGGACAGGTGCCAGTCTCTCCCCGCTCCAGTGATGCAATACCCTTTGTAGCCTTCCTCCATGTAGAAATCTGCTGCGGTTTCCAGGCCATTGCCGAACAGTTTCAACAGTTCGCCCAACTCGAAAACCTCCATTGCATCAACCGCCGCATTAAAGCCCCTGTTCATGGTTCTGTTTCATCTCCTGTAATTTTTTAATCAACTCATCAATCTTTGAAAACTCGATCCACACCTCACCGTGGATGGTCTTTCCCTCCCGCTCAACCAGCAGGAGGTAGTAACACTCGAAGACCGGATCGAACTGGATGACTACCTCTGGCATCGCTCCCCCTAATAAGCCAGTCGGCTCTCTGCCTCAATACGGGCGATCGCCTCTCGCTTCTCCAACTTCTGAAGCGAAAACACCGCCTGCAACCTGCGGCAACGAATCGCGGCGATTTCTGCGTTGTACTCCGTCTCCGCTAGCTCATCCCGCAACTGCTGAAGCTTCGGGTTCGCCTTCACCAGCTCCCACCGCTTCGCCTTTCGCTGTGCCTCATTCTTCAGCGACTCATCAAACGCAATCTGAGCGTCAATCTCGCTCTCTGCTTCGACAATTGCCGCCTTCAGAATTCCGGCTTTCGTCTCCAGTTCATGCACTTCCAGTTCTTGAGATTCGATCGCCCTCGGATATTTGCTCAATTCCATTTCCGTTCTCCCAATGCTTCGCGTTTTAATTGAGAAAATGATTTCGCTCTGGATCGATACTTCGGCTGGGTTGGCCGCTCCCTGTTGCCGCTGCACACCGGGCAAAGTTTTGGAGCATTGCGCCGTTTCTTCAATCGGCTCTCTAGATACCGCCCACCCTCCCAGGTCCGCACACACTCAAAGCCAATACCTCTTTCCTTTGCTACCTCCGTCAGCCTTGCGCCGTTACCCTCCTGGTGGAGCTGTAGCCGTCGCTCAAGGGTGCCGGGGGTGTAGCCGATGTAGTGCTGTGCTGTGTGTGCGTCGGAGATGGGGCGATCGAAGTGGAGCAAATAAACCACACTCATCGCCCCACCCCCTACGCTGCGTCGGCTTCTTCTGGGGTATAGGCCGGGTTGCACTTCTTGAGCTGCATCGCCCAACCCGACCGATTGAACGCGCAACTGCGATCGGCCTCTGCACAGTGGTAAAGTGCCTCGCCTGCCAGCTCCTCAAGACACAGCGACAGCCAATCACACACCGCTTTTTGCAGCTCTAGAAGCGGGTATCGAACGCCGCTTTCTCGCTCGTAATAAGCCTGCAATGCCTCTGCCTGAGCCGCGATCGACTCCTGCACCAGATCGGAAATGAATACTTCGGACATGGGAAACCTCGAATTACTTAACTGTGTCTATTATGGCACAATTGAGCTTCGTCAAGTGTCATATTTGGCACAATTTAACAGCTCTTTATGTTGATTGCTGGCATAAACGGCAAGTGCAGGGGACTTGTTATGACATCCCTGCTGTGTCTATTTAGTCACAGCGTCGCCGCTCAAGCTGCTGCCCGGAGAGTACCGGGTGAATGTTGCTGAGGCTGTCGCCCTGGTGCCTTTTACCCGCAACACGCACCAGCGTAAAGAACGAATGAAAAAGCCCGAAAGCCCCTTGCCAACTGAGCCGCCGACCTTTACCGTTTTCTTTCTCCTCTCCCCGGTTCGGATCACCGCAGAAAGTCCAGTTTCACAGCGCCCCAAGCGTAATGTGTGAGCGCGGGTTCCAGATTGGCGGTTGCGCAGCGGGGGGCGATCGCCAGAGGCCAGGACTACTAGCCAAGCTGGGTTCTGCGCTACGATCGCTCAATCGGCGCTGTGAAACCTAAGTTAAGCCTTTACGGGAAGCAGGCTACACGAAGGGTATGAATTCCTTCAGGTCATCGGTTTCAGTGAAGACAAGGGCGGCGCTTCGCGGCCCGCTGCTACCAGCGGACGGGGTGGGCTGGCGCTGCGAAATGACGCGAGACTCGCCAGACCACGCCGGGAGCCGCCGAAAAGCTTTCAATAAAAAGTCCCTCCACCAATCGGGGAAGGACTTCAGTTAAGTAATTCATTTCCATTAAAACACATCTGCCTGAGTCTCCCCCTCCCCTGATGAGTGGGGGGAGGACGATGGCACGGCCAGGGGAGGGGGCCGGGGGGAGGGGTCAGCCAGGGTGGGGGAGGATGTGGCGAACCGGGAACGCAGATGGGAACGCAGATGGGAACGCAGATGAACGCAGATGAACGCAGATGGGGAGGTAGACTTTGGCGTGAGGCTTCGACGGTGAGCTTAGCCGAACCGCGATGAGTCGAACGCTGGGCGCAGATGGGGGGTAGCGTAAGATTGTTTTATGGGGAAGCAAGGGCAGCAGTCGAAACGAGGGATTGGGGAGATTTACACCGAGGTCAAGAATGCTCAGGTGAACTGCATTCTGACGAGAACTGGGCGGGATGGCCTGGATGAAGTGGCGCGATCGCTGAGGCTTTCGCGGTCGGAGTTGCTGGAGCAGATTGGGCGGGGAATTCTGAAGGTGGTCTATACCGCCCCCCGAAGATCGAGGTCGAAAAGTTAGCGAAGTCTTGATTGAAAGTGAGTTCTATATACCGCTGAAACCCTTACGTCTCAGTCGTTTACCCGTGTCATGCTAATGAAAAAGGCAGGTGAATGATGACGGATGTGTGGATGGCGATCGCTGGCCTCAGTTTGATCGTTGCGGTGGTTAGTCTCGTGTTTGGCATTCTCAACTATGGGGCTGCAACTCGCTGTCAGACGAATCGTGAACGGGAGTTGAATCACTTTCGGAATGAATTGAAGCAGCAGGGGGGATTGATTCTGGAGAACAATGAACTGCTGGAAGCCATCCGAAGTGTTCTGATGGATTTGAAGGACTATTTCACCGAAGTATCTCCCCGTGGCTAGACCGAAGTTAGAGATTACCGATAGCGCGATCGCCACCATTGAGCAGTTTGCGGGGCAGGGCTGCACGCTGACGCAGATTGCCTTAATGATTGATGTGAGCGATTCCACATTGGATCGCTGGCTGAAGCATCCCCAGGTGAAGCGAGCCTATGAGCGGGGGAGGGCGATCGCCGCCGGGGAGATTACCGGGGCGCTGTACAACCTGGCGAAGAAGGGCGATGTGGCTGCGGCAATTTTCTGGTGTAAGTCGCAGTTAGGATGGAAGGAATCTGGGAATGAAGCGATCGCCTCATCGGCTTCTGTACAAATCTATCTACCCGACAATGGGCGGGGTAAGTGATGCCCTGCTGAGAGTGTACCGGTATGAGCCAGGAGATTGTCATTCGTCCGCAAAAGGGCAGGCAGGAGCAGTTCCTGAGCAACCCGGCTGACATCGTGATCTATGGTGGCAGCGCCGGAGGCGGTAAGACCTATGCGGTTCTGCTGGAGTGCCTGCGCCACGTCGGGAATCCCAACTTCTCAGCGGTCGTTTTTCGTCGAACCTATCCTCAAATCTCCGCGCCGGGTGGTCTGTGGGATGCTTCCCTGAGAATCTTTCCTTATGCCGGGGGTAAGGCAAAGACCACCGCGAAGGAGTGGCATTTCCCATCCGGTGCAAAAGTGGTGTTTCGTCACCTGAAACTGGAGAAAGATCGGCTGGCATGGCAGGGAAGCGAAATCCCGCTGATCATTTTTGACGAGCTGACTCACTTCACCCAGGATCAGTTCTTCTACCTGCTGAGCCGCAACCGCTCCACCTGCGGCGTCAGGCCATACATCCGGGCCACGACCAACCCCGATGAGAGTAGCTGGGTCGCAGATATGGTGAGCCGCTACCTGATTAACCAGGGCGATGATGAGGAAATCGTCGGCACCGCTGACCCTGCCAAAGCTGGAACGCTGCAATACTTCAACCGGGTGGATGGGCACATTATCTGGAGCGATCGCCCCAGTGAAGACAGCAAAAGTTTTTCCTTCGTCCCGGCCACCATCTTTGATAATCCCAAACTGCTGGAGGCTGACCCCGGCTATCTGTCTAACCTGAAGGCCCTCCCCCGTGTGGACCGGATGCGACTACTGGGGGGCAACTGGCGAGTCAAGGCCGCCGCCGGGAAGATTTACAAGCTGGAGTGGTTCACCCTCACAGGTCAAACCTTTCAGCAGTTACTCTCAACCCCTGGCCGCTGGTGTCGCTTCTGGGACTTTGCCTCTAGAATCGAGCAACATCGCGGGGATGACCCCGACTGGACAGCCGGTGCGCTGGTGTTCAAACCAATGGATGAAAGCCTGCCAGCAGTGATTGTTGACCTGATCTGTGAGCAGCGATCGCCCTCTGGTGTTGACCAGCTCATCCGCCAAACTACCTGCATAGACCCACCACAGACGCAAATCTGCTGGTATCAAGATCCGGGGCAGGCGGGAGTCTATCAGACTTCAAAGCTGATGGAGCTGCTGGCTGGCTTCAACGCAATGGGCGTGGTTGACCCGCTGAATAAGATCCAGAGAGCCAAGCCGCTGAGTGCAGCGCTGGAAGTCCAGGATGTGCTTTGCCTGCGGGGGGAATGGAATCGGGATTTTTTCAATCAGATGATCAGCTTTCCAGATGGGAAGCATGATGACATGGTGGATGCCGTCAACGGTGCATACAATTACGTGATCGGCCTCAACCTGCGTGAGTTCAAAACTTCCCAATACAGGCAGTGAACGCAGATGAACGCAGATGAACGCGGATAAATGCCCGTTAAAGAGGGGTTTTGAACAATAACAGGGGGTTTTTCAGCATCCTTCGACATGCTCAGGAACAAAGGAGGGGTTAATGAGAGCTTACTTTTCGGAAGGTCAGCCCTTGCCGTCGGTTACAACCATTCTGGATCAGACGATGCCACCGGAACAGAGGGCCAGAATCGATCGCTTCTTCATGCGGACTGGTGCGCTTAAGGAAAACGTCGAAGCGATTCGTAGGGGGGAAACGGTTGATGCCTGGGCGAAAGCTTTTCTGATGCGCTCTCGTATCCCTCCGGTCGATTTTCAATTCAATGGGTTTATCCGCCAGTTGCAGCCATACCTTGAGCGATGGAGAGATGAAGCCGAAGAAATCCAGGTCAATGTTCAACTGATTGGTTCTCTCTACGGTGGCACTGCCGATCTGCTGCTGAAGTTGGGCGACGGCTGGACCGTGGTTGATATCAAAACAAAGCGGTTCATTCTCCTGGATGCAGTTTTGGAGGCAAAGTTGCAATGCCTGGGCTATGCGGAAATTCTGACAGAGCAGGGGACTTCTATTGAAGCGATCGCCCCCCTGGTCGTGACAAGAAATGAGAGCAAACTTTTCCATGTGTCTGATCCAGGGGAAATGAAAAACCTGCGGCAGCTCTGGGATATTCGGGTCAGCCAGTTCTACAGGAAGGTGTATGAAACCGAGGAAACCCCGGCCTAATAAGAAGCTTGGTCGCCCCAGCAGACCCAGACCCCGAAAGCCAGCCGCGAATAAAAAGATGAGCCTGCCTGCTGAAGGGAAGCCATCCGGCGCTGGCCGTCCGAAAGGCAGAAAAGCGCCCAGCTCCCCTGTTGGGACTCGTCGCCCTGGTTCAACCGCCGCCACTGCTGGCCGTCCGCTCCGCGCCAGAGTTTTCACAGGCAGGGGAGCTGTGCGCTTCGTTCGGGCGCTGGGAACTCGCGTTACTTACTCCGGGCGTGAGTCGGTTTTTTACAACAGTCTCCGCGCCAGACAATTAAGAGGCAATCGCCTTCGACCGTTCAAAGTGGAAGGGAATCTGTTCTACTTCCACAGCAGGCGCTCCCCCTCTGGTCAGTGGATTGTAGAGCGGCTTTCTGCAGGTGGTGGGTCTGGCTGGAGTAGCAACACATCAGACCCCTGCACTCCGTCACTCACAGGGCGCGTCATCGTGAAGGTGACCGTCAACATCGAGTTGGTTGAAACCTGGGTCTATCAACCCTCTGGCTTCACAGATACGCTCACTGCAAACAGCACGTTTTCCATGCTCTACTACTTCGACCCTGGTGATTCCTTCACCAGCGAAGTCGTACCGAATTCGGGAACTGGTCTGTTTACCATGAGCAACGGCACCGACCGCAGCCCCGCTACCTTCACCGAAGTCAGGACAAACATGGTGATGAACCGGGCCAACTTTTCATCACAGACCTACCTGGTGTCACAGAACCTGGACTGGTTGGCGTGGGAAGGGTCAACCTATTCAGTCGTGAGAACCGGAGAATTCCTGACGGAATGGTTTCAAATGGATGGGGTCACCCCAATCGAGAATCCGTGTCCGGTGGGTGGTTCCGGTGGTGGTTCAATGGGCAATCGCTCTTTTCGCTGCAACTGTCCCGACTTCAGCAGAGAAGAACCATTGGATTTGAGCAGTCCGTTCCCCAGTCGTGCCTATGGCCGTCAGTGGATTAACTCCCGCGCAGGTTCACCGGGCGACTGCAAGCATATCTTTGGAACCCGGCGATACCTGCGGCAAATTGCTCGACTTCCCGGCAGTCAACCAGGGGAACCCATCCGCCACACCTGGGCTGATCCAGTGCAGCCGCTGGGCAATTGGGACGCGATGGAAACTGACCCGAATGCCGTCCGCGATTGGGCACGGAGAACCACACGCGAGCAGAGAGCCAGAGAAAGGGCAGGCCGCAGAGTCTCCGCCAATGATGCGTTAGCCAGAGACTTCTTCAACACCCGGAGGAGCATTGGCCAACTGGCAAACCAGCGATCGCGCCTCTATGAGTCGGCAAAGGAGGACTATGAGAACTACAACCCGGCAACCGGGAATCGTTCAATTCAGAAGCGCATTAACCCTGAGCTGCTGGATCAGGAAGCGCTGGCCAGAATTGAGCCTCAGCTAAATGCTGCCAGAGATCGTCTGGAACAGTTGAAAGAAAGGCTGATGACGGAGACAAATCAGCGGTATTCCTCCGGTGCAATTACCAGGGATGAATATGAGAGACTTCTTGATAGATATGAGCTGGAACAATGAGCTGGACAACCAATGATAAAGAGAAGATTTGTTTCTACCTGGGAATGCCCCACACCCAGGAGAATTA
>JBIKWV010000156.1:0-7842 GCA_044356135.1 Elainellaceae cyanobacterium | reverse complement strand
TGATGGGCACGCTTCGCTTTGCCCATCCTACCCTGCTCATCCCATATCAGGATTTATTTGAGAATGAAATAGCCCTGAAGATAGAAGTGAGTTGCTCTAGAGAAGAGAGAGGGCCAGATGATGGCATTTGTGGTGTCGCAGAATCTTCCAAAGATGACGGTTGAAGAATACCTGGAATGGGAGCCGCAACAGGAGGTGCGCCACGAGTATGTCAACGGTGACCTGTTCGCTATGACAGGGGGCACGATCCCCCACAATGACATCTCCCTGAATCTCTACACTGCGTTGCGTCCTCATTTGCGATCGCACGGTTGCCGCATCAATGTATCGGATGTCAAAATCCAGGTCAGCCCCAGCAGTCCCTACTATTACCCCGATATTGTGGTCAGTTGTGATCCGCGAGATCTGAACGCCCGCAAATTCATCCAGCACCCGAAACTAATTGTGGAAGTGCTGTCGTCGGGAACCGAAGCCAGGGATCGGGGGGAAAAGTTTACCAACTATCAGAACATGCCCAGTTTGCAGGAATATGTGCTGATTGACTCGGAGAAGATCGCCGTGGAGTGCTACCACCGGGGTGAAGGCCGATTGTGGCTGTATTATCCCTATACGGTTGGGGATGCGATCGCCCTCCAGGGCCTCGATTTTGAATTCCCAATCGAGTCCCTATACGAAGGCGTATCATTTGAGAACTCAGCGGAGGCGTAAGCCACTCCTGCCCAGACCTCGGAGGTCTTTCCCTGGTTCTCGACAGTCTCTCTGATGCCCCACAAGACCTCCGAGGTCTGACTGCAGGGGGCGATCGTGTCCATCCCCAACGAACTCAGCCCCAGAACCCAGGAAATTAAAGCATCTCAAAAAATACCGCAGGCGAAACGTGAAAAAACTTTGCCAGCTTCTGAATATGGTTCACTGTCAGGTTTCGCTGGCCGCTAAGCACAGCAGAAACAATGGATTCAGTCTTGAAAATAGAAACGAGATCCTTCTGCAATAAATCTCGTTCCACCATTAATGCCTTAATTAACTCACTTCCATGGATATCAGGAATGGTAACTTGCTTTTCCTCATATTCATAAATCAGAGTTCCCAGCAGATCGAGATAGTCTCGCTCATCCTCAGTTAAATGTAGCTGATCCAGTAATTCATCGACGATCGCCTGAGTCGCTTCAAGTTCTCCCTCTGTGCGAATCGGACGCGGAGGAAACTCCTGAAGTAACTCAAGGTAGGTGGAGGGTCTAGTTGTACCAGCGGTCATTCTTCCAATCCTCTCTGTCATACTCTGCATGGGTCAGCACATGGCGGATGAAAACTTTCTGAAACTTATAATCGACCAGCGCAATTAAACGATATTTGTTGCCACCAATGTTGAAAACGGTAAAATTTGCAACCTGATCAGCCGAAGGGAAAGTTTTGCGTAATTCTACAAAATTTTGCCATTCAGCCAATTGAGTGAGCTTGTACCACTGCCGCAAGCTCGTCTGTGCTTCAGAATGTTGTGTCCAGAACTCGACAAGGCGGGAGCGAGTAATAATGCGCATGGTCTGGTGGAGCCGTCAGAGAGTATTTCATCGTCTCAATACTCGCTAGAGTTTAAGAGTATCTTAGCAAAATGCGAAGTTTCTGGAGAGCGATCGCCACAACTCACCCATAGAACTCGACACCGTCCCAGGTGGGAGCACCCCCAATTTGCCCACAAAGTCCTTTATTCTATACCCAGTAGACAATCGCCCCCGGCTTGCTAAATGGCAAAAATTGCCCTGCTGATTGGCATTAGTGAATACTCCCCCGAATTTGCCCCGCTTCCCGGTACGGCGACCGATGTAGCGGCAATGAAACGGGTGTTGGAGGATGGGACGATCGCCGCCTTCGATCAGGTCACCACGCTGCTGAATCCGCAGAAACAGGAGATGGAGGAAGCCATCTTTACGCTGTTCAACAACCGCCGAAAAGAAGACCTGATTCTGTTTTATTTTTCAGGGCATGGGGTGAAGGATGAGAATGGCAGGCTGTATCTGACTACCCGAATTACCCGCAAGGAGATGGTGGAACCCACCGCTGTTGCTGCCAGCTACCTGAATGCCCGCATGAGCAACAGCCGTGCTAAACAGCAGGTGCTGATCCTGGATTGCTGTTTTAGCGGTGCCTTTGCCACCGATATGACTGCCAAAGCGCCAGCCACAGAAGACATCGCCGCTGAGCTGCGCCGGGAACTGCAACCGGAAGGACAGCCAGAGGCGGAAGGGAGAGCGGTTCTCACCTCTTCCAGCGCCACCCAGTATGCCTTTGAACAACCCAATGCCCAGCTTTCCGTTTACACCCATTACCTGATCGAGGGACTCTCCACCGGAGCCGCCGATCTGGATAACGATGGCGAAATCACGATTGATGAACTGCACGACTATGCCCGCAGCAGAGTACAGGAAGCAGCGCCCGCAATGAAGCCTCAGATTTTTGCGGTGAGAGAAGGCTACAAGATCCGACTTGCCAGGGCACCAAAGGGCGATCCGAAGTTGCAGTATCGCAAAGCAGTAGAAGAAGCGGTACAGGAGAACCACGGGGAAATCGACCCGATCGATCGCATCACCTTGAATGTGCAGCAGCGGGAGTTGAGCCTGACCGCAGAGGAGGCAGGGGCGATCGAAGCAGAAATCCTGAAACCCTATCAGGAGCGGCGACGCAAGCTTCAGGATTATGAAACGGCATGGCGGGCGGCAATTCAACGGGGACCCATTACCGAAGCCCAGCGCACCAAACTGAAGCGACTGCAACAGGTGTTGCGCCTGCGAGATGAAGATGTTGCGGCGATCGCCACCGCATTTCCACCGCCACCGCCTGTTGAGATACCTCCGCCTGAGCCAACTCAATCTGAGACGCGATCCAGCGATCGCCCCTTACCGCCTGCAACTCAACCCCAACCCTCGCAAAAAACCGCCGCATCGGTGCCCCCACAAGCCCCTCCACAGAAGCCATCCACACGTATTGCTCCACAGGTCTCTCCTCCAACCCCCTCCAGGCAAACCGAACCTGTGCCCCAACGGCTGATTTCAACGCCCGATCGCCCTTCAAAACCGCAACCTCAGTCTTCCACTTCCCAGCCATCAGCCATCAGCCGACAGCAATTTCTCAAGTGGGCAGGATTTGGGGGTGGTGGATTGGTGATTGCGTTGGTTGCCAACCGACTGTTTCAAACCGCGCCGTCTGATCAGTCATCTCCACCTCCGGTAACCGCAAGCGCAATTTCTTTGCAGCCTTTTAATTTTGAGAGCGTGACCGTGAATGAGAAGGGAGAGGAACAGCCCCGTCGCCCTGGACAGGCGCAGTCTTTCAAGGAAAACCTGGGTAACGGGCTTGAGTTAGAAATGGTGTCGGTTCCGGCGGGTTCATTCACGATGGGGTCACCGGAGAATGAAAAAAATCGGGAAGCAGACGAAGGGCCTCAGCGGACAGTGAAGGTGCCGACATTTTTTATGGGTAAATTTGTAGTGACCCAGGCACAGTGGCAGGCGATCGCCACCCTCCCCAAAGTCAAAATCGACCTGAATCCTGATCCATCGAATTTCAAGGGCGATAATCGCCCCGTCGAGCAAGTTTCCTGGAATGAAGCGGTGGAGTTTTGCGATCGCCTATCTCGCCTTACTGGACGCACCTACCGCCTGCCCAGTGAGGCCGAATGGGAATACGCCTGCCGCGCCGGAACGATAACTCCGTTTCATACGGGCGAAACGATCACCAGCAAACTGGCAAATTATGACGGAACTTCTGTTTATCGTTCGGAACCCAAATGGAAATTCCGGGTACAAACCACTCCTGTCGGCAACTTTAAAGTTGCCAATGCCTTTGGACTCTACGATATGCACGGCAATGTATGGGAATGGTGTCAGGATGTTTATCACGAAAATTATCAGGGCGCACCCGTGGATGGAAGTGCCTGGTTGACTGGAGGAGACAGTAGTGCAAGGCTGCTGCGGGGTGGTTCCTGGGGCAGCAATCCGGGGCTCTGTCGCTCGGCGATTCGGGGCTGGTACGACGCGGACGGTCGGCGCTACAGCATCGGTTTTCGCCTCGCCCTTTCCCTCCCTGGGCTTTAAGTAGCCCTTTATACTCTTGCCCTGTTACTCTTTACACTTCTTAACTCTTCCCTCTTTCGCGCGTTAGCGCGATCAAAAATTTTTTTGTTTTGACGGCTCTCGTTTCTCTATCGCTGAACCTTGCGCCCAGACCTCGGAGGTCTTTCCCTGGCTCTCGACAACCTCCGCGATGCCCCACAAGACCTCCGAGGTCTGACTGCAGGGGGCGATCGCACCTGCAAATGTTTTTTTTGGGGGGTGGGGCGATCGCGCCATGCGTTGATGAACGGGTGGTTTTGGGGGGTGGGGCGATCGCAAATGTTGAGAGCGTAGCATTTGCGTAAAAAGCGATCGCCTTATCATAGAACTAAGGAGGTTTCCGGGAATGAATTTACCCAAGGTTGAACCGTAGGATGGGCAAAGGACGACAGTCCGTGCCCATCACCAGCCGTTTAATGATGGGCACGCTTCGCTTTGCCCATCCTACCTGGTATGGTTTCTCCTGAAAATCTCCTAAGCAAGGAAACAGCTATCGTATGACCCAACCCATTTCTGCCACTCTGCTAGAGCTTGAACGCTCCATCCAGACCTTATCTTGCGGTCTTTGAGGCGGATCTGGATTGGGCTTTTCGGCTGCTGTCTCAGTTCACCCATCGGGTTGATCCAGGTCTGATGCTGCAAGTCGCACAGTTGGCAGAGAAGACAGAGCCAGAACGGGCAATCGAACTTTACCAGTCACTGGTTAAAGACTGCATTGCCCAAAAACAACGCTCGGCTTATCAGGCAGCAATTCCTCAGCTCAAAAAGATCAAGCACCTCTACGAGGTCTTGAATCGCCCACAGAACTGGCAAACCTACCTGCAACAGCTCCGTGCTCAATATCGCAACCTGCCGGCTCTGCAAGATGAGATTCATCGGGCTAAGTTGTAGTCGCTAGCGATCGAGACCCACAGGATTCCAAATCCCGCTAGAATCATTGGGAGTCCAACCGTCCAACCGCCTCGCCGTCGATATGACCGTCCCCCCCGCATCTGCTGAGCCAAATCCGCTGGGCGATCTGCCGGAGCGGTTAATCAAGCACACCGTCCGCTATGCCGATCATAGGGCTGTGAACCGGGACGATCTGACGCCAATGGTGCGGCACTACGCGGAGCTGAAGGACGAGTATCCCCACGCGATTCTGCTGTACCGGGTGGGCGACTTTTTTGAGACTTTCTTTCAGGATGCGATCGCCGTTGCCCGTGAATTGGAACTCGTTCTCACCAGCAAAGACGCAGGCAAGGAAGTGGGTCGGGTGCCGCTGGCAGGCATTCCACATCATGCACTGGATCGCTACTGTGGGCTGCTGGTAGAGAAGGGCTATGCGGTTGCTGTTTGTGACCAGACCGAAGATGCCTCCGAAGCACAGGGAAGACTGGTGCAGCGGCAGGTGACGCGCGTCATTACCCCCGGCACGGTGCTGGAGGAGGGAATGCTGAACGCTCGCCGGAATAACTATCTGGCGGCAGTGGTGATGGCTGGATCGCACTGGGGGCTGGCGATCGCCGATGTTTCCACAGGCGAATTCCTCACCACTCAGTCCAGTCACTTAGACCAGTTGACCCAGGAACTCTTGCGGCTACAACCATCCGAGGTGCTGTTTCCCACTAATGCGCCTGACCTGACAGGACTGCTGCGTCCGGGTAATCGCTCGGAGCAGTTACCGGAGTGTTTGCCGTCTCAGTTCTGCTATACGCTGCGATCGCAACACCCCTTTGTGCTGGCGGAGGCGCGGCAGCGGTTGCTGGAGCGGTTTCGGGTGCGATCGCTGGAGGGTATGGGCTGTGAGCATTTACCTTTAGCGGTTCGGGCAGCAGGGGGACTGCTGGAATACCTGGAGGACACGTCAGAGCGACGGGTCGTGATCAAGGGCAAAGAAGATGAGGAGCCGCAGCGAATTCCGCTCCAGGTGCTGTGTACCTACACGCTGTCGGAGTATTTAGTATTAGACCACCAGACCCGCCGTAATTTAGAAATCACGCAAACCTCACGGGACGGCACTTTTCACGGATCGCTACTGTGGGCGCTGGACAAAACGGTGACGGCGATGGGGGGGCGCTGTCTGCGGCGGTGGCTGTTGCAACCATTGCTGGATGTCGAACAGATTCGGACGCGGCAGGACACGATCCAGGAACTGACGGAAAACGGCATTCTGCGGCAGCATCTCCAGCAGTTACTGAAGCAAATCTACGACCTGGAGCGACTTACGGGACGCGCTGGCTCCGGCACCGCCAACGCCCGCGATCTTTCTGCCCTGGCGGATTCACTCAACAAACTACCCGACCTGGCGCGACTGGTGGCCCACGCAAAATCAGGCTACCTGACCCGACTACAACAGGTCTCTCCTGAACTGGAAAAACTGGGACAGAGGGTGCGATCGCATCTTGTAGAACACCCGCCGCTGTATTTAACCGAGGGCAACCTGATCCGTGAGGACGTAAATACGCAGTTGGATGGCCTGCGCCAGCAGCTTGCCGCCGATAAACAGTGGATTGCGGAGTTGGAGACGACGGAACGACAGCGAACAGGAATTTCAAACCTGAAGGTGGGTTATAACAAAGCGTTTGGATACTTTATCAGTATTTCGCGGGCCAAGTCGGGAGACAAACTTCCAGAGGGATATACGCGCAAGCAAACGCTGACGAATGAAGAAAGATATATTACAGGCGATTTAAAGGAAAAAGAATCGTCCATTTATAGCGCGACTGAAGCGATTAACAAGCTGGAGTACGATCTATTTCTGGCACTGAGAATTGAAGTTGCAGAATACGCGGAACCGATTCGGGAGATTGCCGGGGCGATCGCCGCCGTAGATGCGCTGTGCAGTCTTGCAGAAGTTGCCATTTATCAAAACTACTGTCGTCCAGAGATGACTTCAACACGGGAAATCTCGATCGAGGATGGACGCCATCCAGTGGTTGAGCAGTCGATTCCCGCAGGATTTTTTGTCCCCAATTCGGCCAACCTGGGCGTTCCTGAAAAGCGAGAAGAGGCTCCCGATTTAATTATTCTCACTGGCCCAAATGCCAGCGGAAAAAGCTGCTATCTGCGACAGGTCGGATTGATTCAGTTGATGGCGCAGGTGGGGAGTTTTGTCCCAGCTCGCTCGGCCAGACTGGGGGTGTGCGATCGCATCTTCACCCGCGTGGGTGCTGTCGATGATCTCGCGACTGGACAATCCACCTTTATGGTGGAGATGAACGAAACGGCAAATATTCTGAATCATGCCACGCCGCGATCGCTTATTCTGTTGGATGAGATTGGTCGGGGGACGGCGACGTTTGATGGGCTGGCGATCGCCTGGTCCGTAGCGGAGTACCTGTCCACCGAAATTCGCGCCCGCACTATTTTTGCAACTCATTACCATGAGCTAAACGAGCTGTCCTCCATTCTTGCGAACGTCGCCAACTACCAGGTCGTCGTCAAGGAAATGCCCGACCAGATTATATTCCTGCATCAGGTGCGACCGGGCGGTGCAGACAAATCCTACGGCATTGAGGCGGGACGACTGGCGGGACTGCCCCCTTCTGTGATTCAGCGGGCAAAGCAAGTAATGACTCAGATTGAGAAGCACTCCCGCATTGCAGTCGGTCTGCGGCGAGGGTCCACTTCTACTGATGATCCCCCTCAGAACGGGAAGCGCAACCGGGTGTCGGAGAACGCTCAGGATCAGCTCAATATTTTTGGTTCGTAGGACATCTGTGTGGCGCGGCGAAGCCGCGCCACACACCATTCT
>JBIKWV010000155.1:0-7866 GCA_044356135.1 Elainellaceae cyanobacterium | reverse complement strand
CCATACGGGGGACTGGTTCAAGGTGCGGGGGCCGTTGACGGTGCCGCGATCGCCCCAGGGTCGTCCAATCATTATCCAGGCAGGGTCTTCTCCTCAGGGACGGGAGTTCGCTGCCCGGTGGGCGGAGGTGATTTTTGAGATCAGTCCCCTGCCAGAGTTAATGCAGTCCTATTATCAGGATGTGAAATCCCGCATGGCGCAGTATGGACGCGATCCCAACACCTGCAAAATTTTGCCCGCCGTGATGCCGTTTATCGGAGAGACAGAGGCGATCGCCCGCGAGAAACAGGATCTCCACAACAGTCTGGTACATCCGTTAACGGGGCTGTTGATGTTCTCCAACAGTTCCGGTGTGGATCTATCTGAACACTCTCTGGATGCACCCCTTCAGGAGATCGAGGTGCAGGGATCTCGTGGACAATTTAATATGATTCAGAAGCTGAGCCAGGAAAAGGGGTTAACCCTGCGCGATGTCGGACAGGCTTATGGTCAGAGCGTTCTGGTGCCGCAGTTGGTAGGCACTCCAACACAGATTGCTGACCAACTAGAATCACTCTTTCAACAGGGAGCAGGGGATGGATTTATTATTTCACCCGCTTATCTGCCGGGATCATTTGAGGAATTTGTTGATTCGGTGGTTCCAGAATTACAGAGACGGGGACTGTTCCGTACAGAATATTCTGGTCGCACCCTGCGGGACAATCTTGGACTAACGGATTGGAGTTCCTCATCCCATCATCATTCCCCTATTGAGCAAATTGCCTCCAGTTCTGTTGCGTAAATCGTTCAGGTCAAAGAAATTCTCCTCATTTCCTCACTTTCACCATGAGTCAAACGAATACCGTTCTCCATCAATCTAGATTGGCGCACCTGCCCCACATTGATGCTCCGCTAACCTATATTGAGCGTCTAACTGAGAAGCCCGTCAATTACGCCTACGATCCCCCACCCGGTGTCCCACAGCGTAGCGGGGTGCCGGATGTTCGGATCGTGCCCGTCTACAACGGCAGGGCGATCGCCTCAACTTTCACACTGGATCAGGAAGGGTTCGCGATGGCAGATTACAACACGTCGGTTAAGGACTTCTACGATGACGAAGAAGTGCTGCGGGTTTATTTTCCAGAGGCCGAACAGTTTGTCAAAGAACAGACGGGTGCCGTGCGGGTGATCGTTTTTGATCATGTCGTTCGTAATGCTGGGCGATCGCAGCCCGGTGTCAACAACATTCGAGAACCCGGTAAGCGGGTTCACAATGACTACACCGCCAACTCCGGCTACAGCCGTGGGCGCTGGGTGCTGAACCGGGTTGGGGAAACCGATCCCGATGCTCTGCTTCAGCGGCGGTTTGGCATTGTCAACGTGTGGCGGGCGATCGCTGATCCGATTCAGGAGTCTCCCCTGGCGGTTTCAGATGGGCGGAGTGTCGCCCCTGAGGATTGGATTGCTAGCGACCTGGTGTATCCCGACCGGGTGGGAGAAACCTATGGCGTGACCTACAATCCCCGTCACGAATGGGTGTATTTCCCACAGATGCATCGGGACGAGGCGCTGCTGATACGCTGCTTTGATTCTGCGGAAGACGGCAGAACACGCTTCTCTGCCCACGCTGCCTTTGATGACCCCATCAGTCCTGTGGATGCCCCACCACGGGAGAGCATCGAGCTACGCACTCTGGTTTTCTACGAGTAGGAGGGTCGTATCTTCAACGCCAATGATTGTCCAATCTGTGGAATGTGAACTGTGTCTGGTATTCTCGCAGTATTAACAGGAGCGTTAGCTCTGACGTTCCACAATATTGTGGTGCGAGTGTTGTTCTCAGAGAATTTGGTGCTGGGTGTGTTTCTCTGGGGTGGATATGTAACTCCTACCCTGGAAAATTCGTTCCTGTTGATGTTTATGCGAATGCTGTTTGTGGTGCCCGTTCTGGCAATCCTGTCGCTCAAAGTTTACCCCAACGCAGTTCGAGAACTGGTGGGATTGTGGTCGAGCGATCGCCAGACCACCCTTCTGCAAGCGCTGGCCTGCGGTGTATTGATGTTTGCCAATATTGCCATGCTTTACATAGCGATCGGCTCCATTTCAACAGGAATCGCCATGACGCTGTTCTTCATCTACCCGGTGTTTACAGCGCTCTTTTCCTGGCAATTTTTTGGAGTCCGACCCACGCGATACCGCTGGATTGTGATGGGTATTATCCTTCTGGGCAGTGTCCTCACTATTCCCCAATCATCTTCTCCCGACACTCAACAAATGCTGACCATTGGCGTTATCGCCAGCATCAGCGGCGGCATTTTCTATGCGCTATACTCGGTGATCGCCCAGAAATGTTTTGAGAAGCTGCACCCGATCCCCTTCACCTGGATTAGCTTTGCGATGACGCTGCTGCTGTCGGCATTGACGTTGCTGGTCTGGCAACGTCCAGACAATGATCTTGCCTGGGTTCCCATGTGGATTGGCAGTTTGCTCTCCGGTTTCATCAGCTTTGTGGGACATACGCTGACCAACGTCGGCATTCGTATCATCGGCGCAACGGCTGCTTCCATCATTGGCTCCAGCAGCCCTGCACTAACTGCGGTGATTGCCTGGGCAACCATTCGAGAAACGCTGGAGATCATCCAGGTCGTTGGAATCTTGATTGTGACGCTGGGGATTGCGCTATTGAGTGGAGAACAGTTATGGGCAAAAAGAGTGTAGGAGAATAATTCGGATGCCGAAAACATGGCTTGAATGGCACGATCTCTACAATACCGATGCCCGATTACAGCAGCGACTGGCGATCGTGCAGGAGTATATTGCAACCAGTCTGACCCACTCGCCACGGGGGATTATTCAACTGGTGAGCGCCTGTGCCGGAGATGGACGAGACATTCTGGGTGTGCTGCCCAAGCATCCTCGCGCCAGCGATGTGCGGGCACGTCTGGTAGAACTGAATCCCCAACTGGTTGAGCGCGGACGCGATTACCTGGAAACAACCCCGTTCAAGTCACAAATTGAGTTTGTCAACGGCGATGCAACCTCCTCCAATGCCTATCTGGGTGCGGTTCCTGCCGATGTCATTCTGGTGTGCGGTATCTTTGGCAACCTTGCTGATGAGGCTGCTCTACGTCAGCTCATTGGCAATCTTAAATTCCTGGCAAAACCCGGCGCTTTTGTCGCCTGGACTCGCGGGCATTTCCAGGGCATTGCCTACTCTGAGATTGTCCGTCAGCAACTACGTGAGGCGAGTTTTGAAGAGGTTGATTTTCGCCTTACCGCGACTGGAGATATGGGTGTGGGATTACACCGTTTCCAGGGTGAAACCGCTCCCCTTCCTGAAAATCACACACTGTTTGTCTTTTCTGGAACTCCAGAAAAAGCTCGTTAGTTTGTTATCCACTTCACGAGGAACCTATCATGACTTACACCAGCAAAATAAAATCTTCCCCTTCCGCTGCCATCCGAGCGACTCTGGACTATCCCGTGATCGACACGGATGTGCATACCAATGATTTCACTCCTGCTCTGGAGGATTACATTGCACACTACGGTGGCAATGCACTGGTGGACGAATTGCGGAAGTCCGAGACCTACCGTTTGAATTCCAACGTGAACGGTAAGGACTGGTATCAATTGACGCCAGAAGAGCGGCAGTATCATCGCGTCCTGCGATCGCCCTGGTGGGCACGGGTCACCCGCAACACGCTGGATCTGGCAACCTACACGCTGCCGGAACTGCTGTACGAACGACAGGCAGAGCAGGGATCTGACTACTCTGTGCTGTTCCCCAACAACGCTTTAGCAGCAGCGGGAGCTAAACCGGAACATCGTCAGGCGCTACAGCGAGCGATTAACCACTATCACGCGGACATCTACCGAAAATACAGCGATCGCCTCACCGTTGTCGCAGGCATCACCCTCACCACTCCCCAGGAGGGCATTGAGGAACTGGAGTTTGCGGTCAATACATTAGGCTTGAAGGTGATCAACATCCCCGGTGGCGTGAAGCGACCGATTAAGGCGATCGCCGACAAGTACCCCGCCGATCAGTTCCCAGAAATCGCCCGCTATGCCTCCTACATTGATTTTTACGGTCTGGATAGCGAGTATGATTACGATCCCTTCTGGGCAAAAGTGGTGGAACTGGGAGTACCCGTCACGACCCACTACGGCAGCCAGGGCTGGACAGGACGTGCCTCCATCAGCAACTACATGAATAACCACATCGGGCATTTTGCCGATGGGTCGCAGGCATTCGCCAAAGCACTGTTCTTTGGTGGTGTGACCCGACGATTCCCAGAATTGCGCTTTGGCTTGCTGGAAGGTGGCGCAGATTGGGGTGCCCATGTGTATATCCATCTGGTCGATCGATTCTCGAAACGCAATATCAAAGCGCTCCAGAACTATAATCCGGACCTTGCCGACGCAAATGTGCTGTTCGACCTGTTCCAGCAGTACGGTGCCGACCTGACGAAGGACCATTCCCTGACCAAAGAGAAATTGGCTGAAAGCGTTTTGGGTTCCTCGTTTACCCGGTTCAGCCGTCAACCCGTTGGTGAAGAGCTGGAAGACTTTGCTGCCGCCGGGATTGAAACGATTGAGGATATCCGCGATCGCTGGGTCAACAGTTTCTTCTTTGGCTCCGAATCGGATGACCGCACGATCGCCACTGCCTTCAACGACAAAGCCAATCCTCTGGGAGTCAAGATCAATGCTATCTACTCCTCAGATGTCGGTCACTGGGATGTCCCCGATCTGACTGCTCCCCTGGCGGAAAGCTGGGAATTGGTACAGGAAGGGGTCATTTCTGAAGCCGACTTCAAAGCCTACGTCTTCTCCAATCCCTACAAGTTCTACACCGAAGCCAATCCCAATTTCTTCGAGGGAACGGCGATCGCATCTCTGGTGAAAGGGGAGTCCCAGCCAGCAGAGAAACCATTGGCAGCGGTATAACCGTACCCCCCGGTGTGAATCGTGAACTGCAACGATCACACCACCCGTAGGGGTTTAGCATTTGCGCGAGAAACCTCTAACCTCTGCCAACCCATCACTCCGCAAATGCTAAACCCTCCCGAACGTCCCCCAAGAACCCATTCCCCAGAAACCGAACGGAATTCGAGGGGCGATCGCACTACGTTTAGGGCAAAGCATTTGCGGAATGACGAGTTGGTTCATCCTAAGAATTTTTAGCGAAAATGCTTTGCCCCTACGGTGGGCGATATGGATTACGTTGGAAAAATTTTCAACTTTGTCTTCTTCAAATCATTTCCTATGGTGTTAATCAATCATCCCAATGAGGTCTATTGTTCGGATCGAAAAAACGATACTCCGCCTGACCCCGATCGCGGTGCCCGTGAGGCGCTGCGCCTGCTGGGTCCCGATCCAGAGAACTGGGTGCCCGATCGCCCTGACATCGACCACAATGTGACTTTAGTTGGGGGAAGTGGCACAGGAAGCGTGTTTGCCTTTGCCTTGCGGCGGGCGGGCATTGGTAAGGTGACCGTAATCGATGCTGCGGCAGATGAGCCTCATGCGGGGCTGTGGCTCAACCGGGCGCGGATGCACAAGCTGCGTACCCCCAAGAATCTGCCGGGGCCAGAGCTGGGGATTCCGGCGCTGTCCTTTCAGGCGTGGTATGAGGCACGGCATGGGGCGGAGGCGTATGCCGCGATCGATCGCATTCCTCGCGTTGCCTGGGCAGAATACCTGAGCTGGTATCGTCACTTTCTCAATATCCCCGTGCGCTATGGGGTGCGTCTGGTGCGCGTGGAACCCGCCGATGGGTTCTTCCGCCTGCACCTGGAGGTAAACGGTGTACCGCAGGTTGAAACCACGCGCAAGATTATTTTTGGCAACGGCGTCGGTGGCGGTGGTGGTGCCTACGTGCCACCCGTACTGGTGGAGGGAGTGCCGCAATCACTCTACGCCCACACCGTTGAGGACATCGATTTTGCAGCTTTGCGCGGTAAGACAGTTGCCGTACTGGGGTCTGCGGCTTCCGCCTTCGATGCCGCTGGTGTCGCGCTGGAGGCGGGTGCAAAAGCAGTGCATTTATTCTCAAGACGAGCGGCGATCGCCTCTATCCCGATTAACCGGGTGCGCGGCTATCCGGGAGCCTACGACAACTACCCACAGATTCCCGATGCTGCCCGCTGGTATCAGGCGTGGCGCTTCCGCAAACTGGGTTCCACGCCGCCTGCCGATGCGATTCAGCGAGTCACGGCGTTTCCCAACTTCCACCTGCATCTTTCCGCACCCTGGAGTTCTGCCTACGAGCGCAATCAGCAGATTGTTGTTCAGGTCAATGATGAAACGTTTGAGTTTGATTTTGCGATCGCAGGCACCGGCTATTTCATCAATCCTGCTGCCCGACCAGAGTTTGACGGATTTGCTCAGCACATCGCCCTGTGGCGCGATCGCTTTACGCCGCCTGCCGACCAGCAGGATGAGGAACTGGGCAACCATCCCTACCTGGGCAAAGGCCACGAGTTCCAGGAGAAAGTCTCCGGTACTGCCCCCTACCTGAAGGATATTCATATCTATAATCCAGCAGGTTTCGTTAGCTTTGGTTTACCCATTGGCGATGTGCCCAGCATTAAACGCGATATCCCCGCTGTTGTATCTCGCATCAGTCACGATCTGTTTTTTGCAGATTGGGATCATCATGAACAGCGCATCACCGGAGATTATCCAGCCGATTTTGATGAATCGCTGTACGCTCATTCGATTTGGAAGAAGACGGCTGGGGCGATCGTGTAACAACTAATGGAGCCTTTAATTTTGCAGTGCGTTACGCTGCGCTAACGCACCCTACTGGTTCAACATCGCTAAAGTGATGCAATAGCAAATTATAAATTCACCGTGGGGTGGGCATCTTGCCCGCCCAGAACAACAGGCGGGCAAGATGCCCACCCCACAATTAATGCCCTGAATGTACTGTGTTGGATCACGACAGAGCTAGGATTTCCAGAAGTCGGTGACCAGGGTCTTCAACCATTTGGGAGCCAGTTCCTTCAGCGTCTTTGTTAAGTCCTTGATGTGCAGCCACCCGACGAATCCAGCGTAAAGGCACTGTCCCTGGGGAGAAGCCACAAAGATGTGGTAAATCCCTACAGGGCTGATCCACAACCGCAGCGTACTGCCATTTTCCATCGTGGCAATCGTGCGGGCGATCGGGAAATCGCGCCAGTGGCCATCGGTCATACCAGGAATTTGGCGTAGCCGCTGAATCAGAGGGTCTACCTCCTGGCGATCGCCCAAAGAAAAGTCTAACCAGAAAGCTTTGATCGCGTCGGCAACCGCCGGATGGCAGCGCATTGCAGCATGGGATAGACCAGGAAGCAGCAGAAACTGACTGTGAAATATCTTCGTACATTCCACCGTCACGGTGCCATCGCTACCACCATCAATGTCTCCTGCAATCACCAGGGTGGGGATGTTTTGGGCGATCGCTTCTGCCAGTGGTCGGCGATTCTTCCCCAGGTCAGCAGCAATACCGACGCCAATTTGCAATGGATCGATCATGCGCCCCAGGTCTGCGCCACCCACAGGGGAAGCCACCAACACCAGTGAATGCACGCGAGGCCACCAGTCAGGATGACGATGCAGCAACTCCAGCCAGATCAGCCCCCCCATAGAATGACCCACAATTCGCATCGGCAAATCAGTGTGGGTTGCCATTGCTTCAAGCGCGATCGCCTCCACCCTGTCAATCAGCGGCGCAATCCGAATCCAGGTCTCAACAAAACCCAGATTCGGGGCGACCGTGGGGGTTTCAGCCGAAACCAGGAGATTCGACAGGGCAACCATTTGCCGATTGTCGTCTGCCCATCCGTGCTGTACGAACAGGACAAACTCTGGCGCTGTTTCTGACATGAAGGCGTTGCCTGA
>JBIKWV010000558.1:0-4192 GCA_044356135.1 Elainellaceae cyanobacterium | reverse complement strand
CAAGATGACAAAAAGGGCTTGTTTACAGTTCTAAACCTACAGCGCTTTGCCCTCGCGTGAGGTACACAGTTTTTGTTGAGAGCCGCATGGAGAGCGGCTCTCAACAAAAACTGTGATGCACCAGATTGAGAAGCCCTGTAGGGGGGATTTAGGGGATCTGAGTTCTTGCACCTTGCTTAAAGAAAAACCGAAACCCTGATTCTGCCGCCGCTCCGTGGTAGCAGACGCGCCAGGTGAAAACTGGGATTTTACTAATCAGCAAACCCCTAATGAATCGCTAACAACTGTTGAATTGTGACGACCAGTTGCTTGAGTTTAACGGGTTTAGCACAATAATCATCGGCTCCAGCTTCCAAACAGCGTTCTCGATCACCAGCCATGGCCAGCGCTGTTAGTGCAACAATAGGAATTCTGGCCATTTGAGGTTCCCGACGAATCGCTTGAATGGCTTCTAGCCCATCCATTCCTGGCATCTGGATATCCATCAAGATCAGATCAGGGTGATGAGCTTGTGCGAGATCGATCGCTTCTCGCCCATCACGGGCTACAATCAACCGATAGCCTTTTACCTCCAGGTAATCAGAAATGGTGTCAATATTAGCCTGGTTATCTTCAGCGAGCAAAATAAGTGGTTGACGATGCGTTAAGGATTCAGCAGTATCCGCATCAGAGATTGAAGCAGGATGCAAGACAATCGGTGTCTGGATCTGCAATGAAGATGGCATCTCTCCTTTGCTCACACGGTAAGGCAAGCCAATTGTAAAGCAGCTTCCCTGACCAAGTTCGCTTTGAAGGGTTACAAAACCGCCGTGCAGTTCAACAATCTGCTTGACCAACGCCAACCCTAACCCGGTTCCTTCATATTGACGATTCAGGCTACTGTCAATTTGTTCAAATGGCTTGAATAGTCTGGTTTGTGCATCCGCTGAAATACCAATCCCCGTATCTATCACTGACATCAAAATCCAGCAAGCAGAATCAGGGACTTTTTGCTGCTCCTGGATGTCAGAACAGGGGCTGGCGGTTGCTTCCAGGGTTGAGGCAGGCGTTCTAGCACCTCTTTCCTGAATTTGAACGTCCAGGGTGACCTGCCCGCCATTCGGAGTAAATTTAACAGCATTACTCAGCAAATTGATCAGCACCTGACATATCCGTCGCTGATCCACGTCGATTGTTTCCAGATTTGGGGACAACGTCATACTGAGCTGAATATCTTTCTGCTGCGCCTGTTGTTTAACAAATTCGAGACTGGATTGACAAAGCTCAACAATTGATTCGGTAGTAATATTTAATTCAAGTTTTCCTGCTGAAATTTTTGAAATATCAAGAATATCATTAATCAGTTTTAGTAAGTGTTCTCCACTACTATGAATGACCTCAACATATTGGCACTGTCTGGGGTTCAGATCACCGAAAACTTCTTCCATAAGGACATCTGACATTCCCAGGATGGCAGTGAGGGGCGTTCTTAATTCATGGCTCATATTGGTGAAGAATTCATCTTTCATGCGGGTGGCACGACGGAGTTCTGCATTCGTTCGCTCCAGTAAATTCTCATATTCTTTGTGAACTCGTATATCGCGCATGATGGTAGAGAAGAATGCAACCTCATCCTGAAATTTATGAGCGAGTAGCAGTTGAGACACGGGAACTTCCTTGCCCTCAGCATCAATCAAGGCGGTTTCACCAAGCCAGCTTCCTGTAGCAATCGCCGCAGGGACTCCCCGCCGCTCCAGAATCTCTATTACCCATTGTGGATAATAGTCTGCTGGACTCGTCTGTGAAACATCTGCATCACTCGCTATCCCGCGAAGCTGTTTGATGGCTGCGTTCGTCCAAATTACCCTGCTGGATGAGACATCAAAGATGCCAATGTAATCGGTTGAAGCCTCCAGGATTGTAATCAGCCGCTGCTGCACCTCCTCCAGGCGTTTGCGATCGCTGATATCGGCAAAGTCCCCCGCAATTTCAATTGGGTTGCCCTCTGCGTCATACACCAGGCGCAGCTCACTCCGAATCCACAAGTAATGTCCCGCTTTGTGTCGGAATCGATACTCATGCACATGGTGCCTTCGCTCAAACAGTTGAGGCAGATTGGCAAACACCTGGGTGGCATCTTCAGGATGAATGTGGGTCGCCCAGAACTGAGACTCTCCCAAAAACTCCTCTGGTGTGTATCCCGTAAGGACAGTAATATTGCTGCTGATAAAGGTGGCTCCGAAGTCACCCTCCG
The DNA here is from genome assembly GCA_044356135.1 of Elainellaceae cyanobacterium. Lineage (GTDB taxonomy): Bacteria > Cyanobacteriota > Cyanobacteriia > Elainellales > Elainellaceae > CAZVXA01. The sequence continues at coordinate 1,959 of JBIKWV010000558.1, read as the reverse complement.
ATTTGCAGGTAAAAATCACAACAGGACTGGCAGACAAAACAAATTGCAGCCTTTCTTTCAACTGCTGATTTTCCTGCTCCGCCTGCCTGCGGTGGGTGATGTCGAACAGAACACCAACTGAACGAACAGCCTGATCCTGGTAGTTGTAGGAAAAGTTTCCAAATGCTGCCAACCAGGCCACTTCACCATTGTCTGCACGGATCACCCGGTATTCAATTTGATAGGATCGATGGGCCTGCCTCGACTGTTGCCATTCCTGGATGACGCGATCGATGTCATTGGGATGAATCCGATCGATCCACATCTCTTCGCTGGCTTCCCCTGTGGGAGTGGGTTCATAGCCCAACATCGTGAAGTGCCGTTCTGTCCAGATTGCCTTTCCAGTCGTCAAGTCTACGTCCCAGGTGGCCATCTGAGCAGCATCTACCGCTAACCGAAGTCGCTCTTCACTCTGACGTAACGCTGCTTCAGCCCGTTTGCGATCGCCAATATCAACAAAGTATCCTACCACCTCAACGGGAGTGCCCTGTTCATCCCGGACTAACCGGAGTTCATCCCGAATCCACAGGTAATGTCCATCTCGATGTCGAAAGCGATATTCATGAACATGATGTTCTTGCGCAAACAGTTGAGGCAGCGCTGCAAACACAACAGGGGCATCTTCAGGATGAAGATGGTCTGCCCAGAAGCTAGATTCTGACAAAAACTCCTCTGGAGTGTAGCCTGTCACTCTGAGGATATTGTCGCTGATAAAGGTAGCCCCATAATCAGTATCAGCCCTACAGGTAAACAGCACGGCTGGACTTGAAGATAGAACAAACTGTAGTCTTTCTTTTAAGCTCTGGTTCTCTATTGCGGCCTGATGGCGATCCGTAATATCGATATTCAAACCAATCACTCGTATCGGTTTGCCTTGCCCATCACGCTGGATCTGGGACGCAGCGCTAATGATCCGGATCGTGCCATCCGGTCGAATAATACGGAATTCGGCATCTCCATTGCGTTCTCCATTCAGTGCCTGTTGCTCATTCTGGTATTGGCTTGCCAGATCATCGGGGTGAACCCGCTGTTGCCAGTCCTCATAGTGTCCGGTAAATTCTTCACGACTGACCCCATAGATACCGAGCATGCGATCGTCCCAGTAGAGGTGGTCAGTAACGACATCCCATTCCCAAATACCAATTGCGGCTGCGCCCAGAGCCATCTCCAGGCGTTTCGAGACATCCCGCAGTTGCGCTTCTGCCAGTTTGCGATCGCTAATATCCTGCATTTGGGATACAAAATAGAGCGGTTGCCCATCACGATCTCTGACCAGAGATACACTCAACAAACCCCAAACCACTTCCCCATGTTTCGTGAACAACCGTTTTTCCAGGTGATAGCTATCAACTTCTCCTGCCAGCATCTGTTGGGCTAATGCGATATCAACTGCCAGGTCATCTGGATGAGAAATATCTTGATAGGTCAACGTCAACATTTCGGCTGCGCTGAACTTCAGACAATTACATAGCACAGTGTTGACCTCTAAGAACCTGCCTTCTGGTGCAATCAGACTCATGCCAACAGCAGTATTATTAAATGCATTGCGGAATCGTTCTTCGCTTTGCCTCAAATCATCCTCAATCTGTTTTAGTTGAGTGATGTCACGTCCGACAGATTGGAACTCTGCAAAATTTCCGTGGTCATCAAACAGCATTCGGTTAACCCACTGCATCCAGCGGATTTCCCCACCTACGACAACCCGGCTTTCCAGGATAACAGTGGGGTTATCAATACTCATAGATTGCAGGATTTGTGCAACTTTGTTCCGGTCAGCTTCATAGATAGTTAAAATATAGCTCCTGCCGATGGCAGCTTCCTGCTCAAGGCCAAAGTAGCGGCAGTAGGCGTCATTGACAAACAGCAGAGTCGTATCTGCCAGGAACCGGGCAATCAGTTCCGTCTGATCCTGAACAATGG
>JBIKWV010000684.1:0-3697 GCA_044356135.1 Elainellaceae cyanobacterium | reverse complement strand
TGCTGCAATGCCAGTTCAGTAGCCTTGCGATCGCGAATATCCCTGAAAATCCCCTGAGCAACGAGTTCACCATTCAAATCAATCCGGCTACCTGTAATTTCGACTGGAATCGTCGTTCCATCCTTACACAGAACCAGCGTTTCAAACGAATCCCCCTGGTTATGCAAGATAATCCTACTGAAGTGCTGATAAACTGATTGTAAAGCCTCGGTTGGATGAATCTGAGTGATGTTCAGGTTGACTAACTCATCACGAGTATAGCCGAGGAGTTCTTCTGCCTTTCTGTTAACTTCAATTAAATTACCGTGGGCATCTGCCAGCAAAATTGCATCACTGGCTCCATCCATCACGGCATAGTAGCGCTGTTCACTCTTCTGAAGCGCTACTTCGGTGAGTTTGCGCTGAGTGATGTCAGTCTCAGAACCAATCATGCGAACCAATCGCCCTGATGTATCCCGCAGTGCTTTGCCTCGATCCAGCACCCATAAATAAGACCCATCTTTGCAGCGCACCCGATATTCAGCTTCAAAGAACTCAGACTGACCTGCAAGATGTACGTTCAATAGTGACATCACTCGCTCATAATCGTCCGGGTGAATCGCTTCGGTTCGCTCTTCAATGCGCTTGCCCCCCTCTTCTTCTGCAAAGCCTCGCATCGCCTTCCAACGATTGGAGTAGAACACCTGGTTGGTCGTGATATCCCAGTCCCAGATGCCATCATTCGTCCCCTGAAGCGCAAACTCACAGCGATTCTCGCTCTCATTCAACGCCAGGGTGCGTTCCTCCACGAGCTGTTCCAGATCCCGGTTCAACTGTTCCAGGGCACGGCGTACTTTCTCTCTTTCAATCGCAATTCCCGCCAGATTTGCGGCATGGTTCACACTTTCCAGGTCTTGAGGACAAGGGCTGCGAATCTGGCGAAAATAAATGCAAAAAACCCCTAAAAGACGACCATCGCCACCAAAAAATGGAACCGACCAGCAGGCTCGCAGGTGATGTTCAAGTGCCAGACTGCGATAGTTTCTCCAGAGGGGATCGGTTTCAATATCTGAGACAAACACAGCTTCCTGGCGATAGGCGGCTGTTCCACAGGAACCGATACCTTCCCCGATGGGAATTTCATCAATCGCCTGCAAGTAATCCAGCGGTAAGCTGGGAGCAGATTCGCAGTGTAATTTGCCCTTAGAATCGCATAGCATCACTGAGCAGAGTGAATCGGGCAATTCTGCTTCCATCCTCCGCAGCAAGGTGTCCAGAATGTCTGGCAACGGTTCTGCTTTAGCAATCTGTTCCAGGGTAGTATTTTGTAGCTCAAGTCGGGTCTCTGCTAATTTGATGGACGTGAGATCGTGCGTTGTCACGACTACACCGTTGATCACACCATCCACCTCAAAATAGGGAGCATAGGTGATTCTAACAAACCGCTGTCCACCGTTTTTGTAGTCAAACCAGGCTTCATATTGCTGGATTTCTCCTGCCAGACAACTATCCAATCGAGGTTTGACCAGCGTCTGAAACACGGTTTCGCTCAAAAGCTCTGCGACCGAATGGCCAACAATCTCCTCTCGGGTTTTCTGATGCCATTCCAGATAAATATGATTGACGAGCTGGTAGACGTAGTGGCGGTTGAGTAAGGCGACCCCATCGGTCGTAGCAGAGACGACCCGCTCATATTGATGTAAAACCGTTGCATCCTCTTTCTGTTGAGTAATATCAATTCCAATGCCCAAAACTGCCTGAATACTTGAACCTGGAACCGTAATTGGATGCTTTTGCCACTGAAACCACTGTTCCTGACCATTGAGAGATAAACTCTGCTCCTCCTTAATAAACAGGCTTTGCTGGTGTTCGATAATGGTCTGATTCTCTCGTTGAATTTGTTGGGCGAACGATGAGTCAGGAATAAAATCGTGAGAATTCTTGCCAACAAGATGACTGACGCTGGTGTGATAAGCTTCTGCGATCGCCCGGTTGACCAACAGAAAGCGCCCCTCCCAATCTTTGATAAAAATCTTGTTAGAGGTTGTGTCGATAATTGTTCGTAAGAATTCTCGCTGTTGCCGTAGCTCAATCTCAGATTGCTGGTGAGCCTGCAACTCTGCCTGTAATTGCTGACGGGTCGTGGCCTGTTGAATCGCGATTGCTAACTGTATGCCAATCTCATTCAATCGCTGCAAATCTACCGCTTTCCAGGAACGATAGTGGCTGCACTGGTGCCCGATCAATAAACCCCAGAGTTGTCCTGACACCAGGATCGGCACCACCAGTTTTGCCCTGACTTCATATTGTTTCAGTAGCTGGAGATAGCAATCAGAGTAGCTGGCTGCATCAACATTATCGACGGCAATCATCCGTCCTTTTCGATAGAGCAGTGCAGTTTGCCCTGTAAAACATGCGTTCTCAAGCCGATTGCCGCATGCCCGGGGCCATCCCTCCCCAACCGATTCTGCCACAATCAAGCCGCTCCAATCGGGCTGAAACTGATGCACGAGTGTGCGATCGCACTGGAGCAGCGATCGCACTCCATTCACCGCTGCATCGAGAATCTCCTGCAAACTCGGGGAAGCATGAATACAGGAACTCATCTGCGTGAGCAACTGATTGTAAGCAACTTGTTCCTCAAGCATACGGGGATGCTGCTGCACAGTCTGCCTTGCCAGACGATAAAACGTCGCCGGATGAAGAATATCCAGAAGAATAGATGGAGTGACCAGTCCCACGATCCTTCCGTCATCAGTAGCGACAACCAATGGGTCGATGGACTCTGTGAGCATTAATTGCTGCGCTGAAGCGAGGGAGGTTTGCGGACCAACAGACACGATATTTCTAATTCGCGTGTGAGCCTGGACTGTACTGAGATCCAGTTCCATTGCTAAAGCTTGAAGAATATCTGTTTGAGTCACAATGCCAGAGGGAATCAGAGAATGGGAGCCTGTATTCAGCCGCGATGCTTCAAGAGTAGACATCCCAGATATCTGATCGCGTTCATCCCCAATCAACACATAGCTTGTGTCATGGGCTGACATTAATTGGGCCAGTTCAAGCAGGGTTGTTGTCGGTGGAGCCTGCAAAACAGTTTTTAACATGACATCGGCTACTACAAAGTCCTGTAGCAGATCGATTGTATTTAATGCCACAAGCAGGCTGTTGGGGGTCAACATCCCGACCACAGATCCCTGATGATTCACAAGTGGTAAATGGGTGACATGGTGCTGCTCTAACACCGTAAGAGGGACTAATGCGTCCACAAAAGCAACCGTGTCTAGCGTTGGCACGGGTGTCGTGATCAGTTGAGCGATCGCCATTTCCCTCAAATTCTGGCCTGAACGACTGAGTCGCAATACATCCCGCTCCGTCACAACGCCAATAAATCGTTCACCTTCACATACCAGTACACAGTCACTTTGATGTTGCTGTACGGAAGCAGACTCAGACGATACGCCATTGGAGGCAGGTCGGAGCGAAACCATCTGAACAATTGCCTCCAGGACACTGTCTGATGGCCCTACCTTCAGGGGAACAGGCGCAAGCAATCTAGCTAATTCAGACCGAATTGAGGCAGATGAAGGGAAAACCATCGACCCTAAACCCTTTTACTTTGAGCACTAGGGATCTGCTGTTTAATAAAATCCCAGGTTTCGCGTGGGGGGGGGTGGGGCGGCCCCGCCCCCACAGGGGGTTTATTTGGGTTTTTTTT
>JBIKWV010000154.1:0-7935 GCA_044356135.1 Elainellaceae cyanobacterium | reverse complement strand
TTTTTGTGTGAGCGCGCCGGGCGGACCGCGCCTCTCTCTCAAAAATCTGTACTTCACTGGAGCGAGAAACGCAATAACACCGAAAACTCGTTGAATTAGGCAAACACACCTTGTCGGTGGGCTAGCGTCAGCATCACTCTGAAGAAACCGTCTGCAAACCTGTTCTTTCTTGAACGACTTTAACCGTTTCCTGATAAAAAAACCGTCGCGTTGCGACGGTACCGTGCAGTACTGGGCTGCGTCTAACGCCTGACTTTAATCAATGGCCTTACTCAGATCACAACACTATGTTCCTAACAACTCTATTTTAATTCACATTGCATCAACCTGTGCGTCCCCATACAACCTGCGCAAGGATAAGTACTTGCAAACCTTCTAATCTCTATTGCTATATCTTTCATAGGTAGTTGACAATGCTTGAAAAACTGAGCGGAGATCGAACATACTTATTGTAGTGGGAAAATCTGAGCAAAACCCTGGTGATCGCTACGTTGGCGCAACTTATTGATGTAATGCTGGCGCGGATCTTGTGTTGCCCCAAAGACGGTGACCACCTGATAATTTCCTAGATGTGCAATCCATATAGGAGAAGGCTTTACCTTACCCTGCACCTGTCCACAGAGATTACCGTCATAATCGATTTGCCCACGATGGTTCTGCACTTTCAAGTCATTGCTGTGCAGTACAGCGAGGGCATAGGGTTTACCAAAGTCTTCTGCTCCACTGCACACTACGATTTGGCAGTTGACATCTACAGCTTCGAGCCAGCGATCGCGCCTTACCTGCCCTGCTTCTAAAGGCTGACGTGGGTTAACCGGGCGATCTGTAATCCGTCCCAAGGCAGTATAGAAGTCTTGCAATCGCTGTCGAAATAACTGTTGAAAGACTGGAACGCTATCGGGCAACTGCCAAAAACTATCTCCTGTGTTGGGCATCAGGGTGGAACCTCGCCACCAGGGCGCACGTTCTCGTGTTTTACGCGAGTAACAGGGTCTTCTGGCTCCCTGCCCAATCCCACCCAGGTGAAACATCATCCAGGTCAGGTTTTTAAGCAGAGCCTCGATATTGCTTTTATGAATGCTGGGGGCTTCAGAGGAGTGGGCGAGAATTAGCCGTCCTGATTGTTCTCCAACAGGATCATTTTGACCCTGCGTATTAGGTCGAGCTTCTCGTTGAATCACGCGACCATCAGCGATCCGAACTGCCAGCCAACCCCGCGTCTGTTCAGGGCTGATGGCACCAAACAAAGTGGCATCTAGCTGCTGCACTTCTCTGGAAGGCAACACACCCAGTGCAAACGCTCGAAACCAGTACCGCAACATCGACTTAAATGCAACTGGACGCACTTCTACATCAGGACTTCCCCGCATCTGCCATTCATTACGGCGCTCGTTCCAGTTCCATCGAGTAAACTTCTGTCGTCCGTGGATCAGTTGTCCCTTCAGCGTAAAATCGACACTGAAGAACCCATCATTGAGAATTCCCTGACTAGCGATGATCAAGCTACCGTATCCCGTATTAACTTGAGAGCCAATTCCTGCTTGTAATCCCTGTCTGAGCCATTGTTTAACCTGCTCAAGTATCTCCTCATTGCCGTTGCTAGCCGAACGAACACCGATTAAGAACGTGGCTTCTTCCAACGAAAAGAAAGGATTTGGATTGGGTGAATAGAGCAAATCTCGTCCAGCAGCATCCCAAGACCAGATGTTATTTGCCATATCGACGGATAATCCGCCGCCATTGCCGGATTGCTGTGGAAGGGGGTAGGCATCCAGAAAGATCACCTTACCCGATCGCTCCTCACTGTTATTACTGCCTGAAAAGCCAAAGTATCTGCGAGCAACCTCTTGTTCAGCGCGTTCCCAACTCCAATTTTCTTGCACCATCCGTTCTCGAATCGCCTGGGTTCGGGCAACCCCACGCAATGTACTGGCTGGAATAAAAGGCATTCCCAGCGCATCGAAAGCAGGCATCAGAATACTCTCAGGACCCCGATGTCCACCCACCCGGATTCGCCATAAACACTTGACGGGAAACGTATTCCCTTCACCCGCAATCAGTTTCGTGCGGTTCGTTAGTTGAGTCAGGCGATCGCGGTAGTCGGCATTTTCCTCCGCCATCTGAAGGATCTGAACTTTAGTGGGGTCTTTATAAATACTGTCGGGTGATCGCATCCACCGCAGATACTCCACAAAGCTTGCTGTTGGGCTAGGATCTGGATTTGGACTAAGTGGGTGTTCAATCCAGGGAGAGGGAAACGGGCGCTTGCCGCCGTTTCCCTCTATCCGATTACCACTAGAGTTACCACCTGAAGCAATGCTCCTTTCAGATTGCCCTGCGCTGCTGCGTTGAGTTGCGGGGGTAGGGCGGTTTGTCGCGGAATCGAATTGTCCGGGTCGCTTAGGTTGCTCGAATACCATTTAAGCTTCCCCCTTAATGTCTTGATAGATCGCTGCTGCCCAAAAGCTAAATTCCTGGGCGATCGCCAGTCCCAGCCCAGACAGCCCCAGATAGTCTTCGGTACTCAGATTGACCAATGTGTTCAATCCCTCATCAGAGCTGAGATCCGCCACATTAGAAATACACTCCAAACACTCAAAAAATTTCTTGACGACCTGCTTCTTCCCTTCCTGGCTCAACACTTTCTCCTCAGCTTTGAGCCGCATCATGCCCCAGGTTGAGAGATAAGTATAAAGATCAACTGCCTGATTTTTCTGTTCTTTCAGCCGTACTTCATTTTGATTGGGAAGGGATCGCAGCCCACTTAATGCCTCATAAACTGGCTTACCAATTGTGCGTGGATCAAATGTCATGGCTTACCTTCCTAATTCATCATCCACTGCTGTACAAAACCACGTCCCAGGCTTTCCTGTCCACCAATTTGCAAGATGGAATGACCAGACAAGACGGTCTCAAAATCCACTTGAACTTCAGCTGAGCTACCATTTGCCTGAGCCGTCACCCCCCAGGGAAAATACATCAGCGTATCCGGTGGAATTGCTTCCTCATAACGGAAACCACCATCCACTGTCTTGTGTTCATCCAACTTAACTTTCACCTGTCGCCACAGACTCATCTGAACCAATGTGGCGCAATGCTGGTCTGGTAACACCAGTACTCGGTTGATGCTGCCTGCTTGCGTAGACTGCGGTACAAAGATTTCCCAGGTCTCCCATGTCTGCAAATCTGCCGCCTTTAAAATCGCATCTTTTAAGTAGATGGGTTTAGTAGCGGAGAGATTCGTGCTGTAAGGTACAGGAAGTTCTGCTGCCACACCATTAAGTCGCGCCCAGCGCTGCAACAACATTGGGCAACTTACCCAAATGACGCCGTGGCTCAGGGAAGGAACTGGAATCCAAAGGATCGAGCCATCTCCAATCCAAATACCTCCTTGCTCTAACCGATCAGAACCACCAGAGGCTCCATTCAGTTCATTACCGAACAAACGGTATTGCAAATTCTTATCCTCTACACTTGCCCGCAGCCGACCACGAATCGTACTGGAAGGAACATAGGGTAAATCGGTGTGAGACTCACGGGCAATACCTAATAGATTACCCTCTTGAGCCGCCCCCCCTGTATGCAGGGGGGCAATCAGATAAAGGTAAACCAACTTACTGATCATGGTTCTTCTCCTGAGAAATCCAAAGCAATTCTGAGTAACCGAGCTGACGCCAGCGACGCACGAAGCCAGGGGCTTCGGGTTCATTTTGAAACAGTTGCACCGAATGCTCGGCTTCCACGTAATAGACACTGCCTGGGGGGGCAGCAAACACCTGGGGAGCCGGAATACTGTCAGCCTCCTTATCTCGAATTCGACAGCTAATGGGCACAGGTTTTGCTGTTGCTACGCCTGCCAGCACCCGCTCCTCTGGTTTTGCCTCACTGCGCTGCATCGGTTTCCATTCCCACGGATACGACTGACAATAAGATTTGCCCCGATGATTTCGCTCAAACACACCAGGGGTCGTTAGATAAGCCAGCCGTCTGCCAGATTTCTGACGGTTCTGCTCTGATTGCTCCTGGAGCTGCTGCCAGTGCTCCTCCAAAACCGCACATTCCTCCAACACCACTCGATGTCCTTCACCCCCTAATCGGAGAATGGTGGGACTGGGTAAGCGTAGGTCGCAACCGATCGCCAGACTCCAACCGGGCTGTAGCCGAATCGCATTCTCAACGAAATAGCCATCTGCATCTTTCACCTGGCGGGTGCCCTGCTCCAGAGTATTGTGTGATCGAGTCTCGATCGCCCACGGTTTTGACACTCCCTGCTGCCAAAACTTGCGCTGAATCGTGCCCGTTGCTAGATACCCCTGGATCACCTGCTGTGGCAAAAAAGCACATCCTTCGGGAATGTCGGTGTCGCCATCATCATCCACTGAAGCAATCGATCCTTTGACCAGGGGGCACGGACGGTTCTGGTCGATGATTGCCTGCCGCATCGGAGAGTCAGAATCCCAGTCCACTGGAACCAGCGGAGTGCTCCCCACGAAACTCAATGGACGGGGAAAATATAGCGTTTGGTCAGAGCAGAGGAACGGCCCCCGCAGCGTTAGTGTTTCTTTCGCACCCAATAATGCTCTCAAGGCTCCTGCGATCGCATGACCATTGGGCGGAAATACTTCCCCTCCTGCCCAGGCTCGTTCACCGGGTGTAAACGGTTTGGCATCTCGAAACATCAATACGTCCAGTGGAGTCAAAGTATACCAGTGCATTAGCCTCGTCCTCCTGTTACCACTGCGGTTTGAATCTTGATATTGCGGTTACGCAACATAAATGCAGTGAGCTTCAACCACTTCTCAACCTGGCGATCGCGTTCCTTATCGTCGGCTGACGTTTCCCAGATCGCATTCAGAAACTGACTCAGCTTGTTGAAGAACTCCTGTTGCCGTTCAGGTTGATTTAGAGCATCGCGGCGATCGCAAAAGGCTTTCGTCCATGAAGCAATTGCATCCTCGCCTGGAACTGGATGCTGTTTCCAGAGTTCTGCTGCCTGCTCAAACAGGGCCGGGTCAGTCGTTAGCGTCAACAGCGATCGCCAGTGGTCAAACACCGAAAACTTGCTGGTTGCCTTCAAAATATTTCCGTTGCCATAGAGGACTCTCACCTGCACTGCATCTTTTTTAGACCCGTCTAAAGCAACGTGCTTTTTGGCCTCTTCTTCTGCTTCCCAAAGTTTCTCCAGCGCAATCGCAAGCGGTACGGAATGATGGGCGATCGTAATTCCAAAGCTGATGGACGCTCGATCGCTCATGGTAAACAGTGGACGAGCCGGAATTGAATCAGGGCGTGGCTTTTTCCCATTCCATTTCCAGTAATCCCCTGAGTTATCAAACTCCGCATCCTTTTCGCCTCTAAAGCATTGACGAATATCCCATAGCCACCGATCCCATTCCCAGAGATTGGTATATGCCAGTACATCGTCTCCGCCACTATAGATTAAGCGCCCCGCATAGCGTTGCTCGGTCAGATAAGGCACCAGTTGATTGGAGAAGTCTAGCAGTGCTCGGCTTAAAGCGCTGTGGGTGGACGGCCCCATGCGTTTATTGCATTGCAAAAATTTCTGAAATGGCTCTTTCAGTGGCTCTGGCAGTTGCTCCACCTGATCCCTGAACTCGTCGGCAATATAGTCCTGATAGGGCTTTAGATGAACCCCTTTTAGCCACTCACTCATGCTGTCACCGTCGCCCGCTGCCAGCACATACCAATCGGTGGGGTTATTGCCGGGAGGAAACAAAGCCGAGATCGCTTCTCGTAACTCCCCAAGCTTAGCCTTGCGGTCTTCTGCATCTTCTGTTGGATAATCATCAATCAACCAACCAGCGTTGAGCAGGCGTGGGTTTAACCAATTGCTGTATTTGGAGTGCTGTGCAATCCAGGGAATCCCCCAACTCGTGTACACTGGAGAATTTTCATCCTCTGCTGTCCAGCTAAATTGGTCGCAAATTTTTCGGCAGGCGTGCTGGAAGTGGGCGATCGCTTCCTCATTCCCCTGTTCCTCCTGCACTCTTAGCCAGCCTGCCGCGCCAGAAGTCAGATCGGGAGAGTACAGAGCCTTGCGCCAGCGGGCAGGGGTTTCTGGGAAAATGCTGGTGGACAGGATTTTATGGAGTCCACGCTTTAAGACCTCAGTCGAGTTGAGTTCTTCAATCCCATCAAACAGGCCGCAGGCGTGGGACCAGAATCTGGCCGTTTGCCCTTCAGTTGCCCAATCAGGTTTTGCCGGGTTGTAGCTGGGATGAACGACTGAACCTAACCCTGAAATGGTCGAGCGTGGGCCGAAAGCAGTTGGTAATTGCCAGGTACGCGCATTCTTTGTAGCAGTCAAACAGCCCCGAAGCTGGTCAAACAAACTGGCCCACCAGGAACCAACGTTCAGGTTAGTCTGTGAATGATCGTCCACTGTTCCATCAGCAGTATTGTTAGTGATGGATGTAGAAGCGGCCTCAATAAACGTCTGCTCATCAGTATGCAGTAAGGATTGTTGGGGACGGCTCAACTTATTTTGTTTGTCTACCCAGGTTTGATACTCCTCAGTTTTATGGGGAGATTGATAGAGTTCAGCGGTGCGATCGCCCAGCGGCAGGGCAGTCCAGTAGTGCTGCCACTGAGATTTTAGTCCGCTGCTCCACAGCTCCCGGTCAATCTGCCGCCATGCAGCGCTTCCCTGTTGTAACCAGTCCAATACTCCGTCACCTAACCGCTGCCACTCCTGCATCAGACTGTTCCCACAGTGCTGCATTGCAGCATGAACTGGATGTCCTTTTTGTGCATCCAGACTCATCCCGTTGTCGGGAAGAATCATCACCAGCACGTTTGGAAATCCAGCCGTCAGAAGTTGCTGTTCTGACGGTTCCTCAATCCACTCAGCAAAGTCAGGATACTGGATGCGTAGCCAGTGATCGATGAGGGGTTGAGCATAAAGACAGGGGTATAAAAATGTGTCGGGGCCATATTTCCAGGCAACATCCCAGCAAACTTTGGCGGAGAGGTAGTGTAGCAGCCAGGAACCTGCCCAGAAATCACGCATTTTGCGGCTGGCTTTAATCAATTCCTGCACAGGTGTAAAAGTAAAACTTGCAACGTGGGGACGCGATCCAAAGGATGGACCCGGCTTTGGATAGTCGTTAGTTGCAGAGTAACCAGCGAGTGCCCCTGCCAGGGCTGCACTCATGCTGGTGTTGCTCCACAACGAAGCATCAGGAATGCGGGGTTCGGCGGGCAATAGAGAAACCTCCGGCAAATGCCTGGTTAAAAGTTCTGGATAGCAGCGCCAGAACCACCAGAATACTTTGCGAGCATCCTTACACTCCTGAATAGACGCAGGAATAACCGACTGCTCTTGCTCCAGGATCAATTTTGTTCGTTCTTCTGGAGTTGAAGCATTGTGCCAAGATTCAATTTTGAGGTGTTGTGGCTCTCCCGATAATAAGTGCCGAATCTGTATCCCATTCGTGTCGTGGGAAGCATCGTTGCGTTCTACAGGAATTCTACTGATGGTGGCGCGATCGCTGGCAGCGGCAATAGGGTGACACAGCCCAACATGCTGTAACCATTCCTGATTGAGGCTCCCATCTTTGCTGACACTCCCCGCTTTTTGGGAAACCCAGTCACTCATGCAATCCAGTAGTATCCACGATCCTTCCTCCATTGACTGGCAGGAGCGTAACGCCTTTAAGGCTGGATCATGCAGCAGTCCCCATGTCTTGGCTTGCCAGAATCGATCAGACACAATCGCTACTCCTTCGCCGATTGAAATTGCTTCTAATCAACTCTAATAAAATCGGCCAACTTCCTACTGGGAATGATTGACAGTTCATCAAATACCTCTCAATCCTTAAGCATTGGACTGCCTGTCCCCCTATTAAATAAGTAGGCGCAATTAAGATTGAAACCCAAAGAGCTGTTCCGCCCGCACAGCGGGCGGAACAGCTC
>JBIKWV010000153.1:0-7946 GCA_044356135.1 Elainellaceae cyanobacterium | reverse complement strand
CGAAGCCCGCGCCACTCGCAAAACTGGGTTTGGAAATTTGCAAAAGTGGGATGCACCCTCGACGTGATTGAGTCAAAAGTTCAGAATGTAACTGAACATTGCGGAATCTTACTCAGTTTGTGAAATCTATTGCCGAAGGGTGAACCGCCCCTGCATAATGGGGGGTCAATTCCCTATTGCCTGGGGCAACCGCCGCTGAGGAAGAACTATGAGCTACCGACCCATTATTCTCGGCATTGTGGGCGACAGTGCCGCTGGAAAGACTACCCTAACGCGAGGCATCGCTCAAATTCTAGGCGAGGAGAATGTCACTGTTATCTGTACCGATGACTACCATCGGTATGATCGCGTGCAGCGAGCAGAAATGGGGATTTCTGCACTCCACCCCGATTGCAACTACCTGGACATTATTCAGCAGCATCTAGCTCTCCTGCGTACCGGGCAACCTATCCTCAAACCCATCTACAACCACACCACAGGGACCTTTGACCCACCGGAATATATCAAACCTGGCAAATTTGTGATTGTTGAAGGTCTGCTGGGCTATGCCACCCGTGCCATGCGAGATAGCTACGATGTCAAAGCTTACCTCGCACCTCCTGAAGATCTGCGGGTGGCATGGAAGATCAAGCGCGACACCCGCAAGCGCGGCTATACCGATGAACAGGTGCTGCAAGAACTGGAGCGACGAGAACCCGATTCAGAAGCATTCATTCGTCCCCAGCGCCAGTGGGCTGATGTAGTAGTCAGTTTCTACCCACCGGATAGTGCCACCAAACGTGATGACCTGCTGCTGAATGTGCGTCTGTTGCTGCGCCCTACGATTCCCCACCCCGACCTGGAAACAGTCTTTCTCAACCCTGCGAACGGGTACCTATCTTCGGCACTCCGTCTGGATCTGGACCGCGACATGGGGAAACCCGTCGATGTGCTGGAGGTAGACGGACACGCCACCGCCGAACAGGTCAAGGAACTGGAGCGCATCATGTGTAATGAAGTGCCCTACCTGGGGAAGTTTTGCAGTCTGGAGGGCAACACCGACATTGGTAAGCTGATCGGAACCACTGGGGAACTCCTGCAGAGCTATCCCCTGGCGCTCACCCAACTGCTAATCACCTACCACATGCTGAAGGCAGCAAACGTTGTCTAAGCCCCTTTCCGCGTCACGTCATGCCTTCAAAAAAAACATATAGCGGTTTTCATTCGCATAAGGTGCAGGGGGTGTGGGGGCGGTGCCCCCACGCAGGGGTTCCACCCCTGCACCCCGTACATCACCCGAACGGGAAGTGCCATAGATCAGAAGTGGCGCGGTGCATTGCACTGCGCCACTTCTGATCTATGGGTCTAGTGATCTAGCGATCGCCTAGCCAAACACCGCACTGGTAACCGTTGTTGCCTGAACGCCCTTCAGCGTCGCCAGCAGATCGTTGGTAGCGGTGATGCTGATCAGCGTGTCACCTGCGTTCTGCGCGATGGTCAGACCACCGAAGCTGAGGCTGCCCGTGAGGGAGATGCGATCGCTGCTACCAAAACCAAAGATGGTGGCCGCCCCTGCACCTGCCCCCAGCGTGAACCGATCCTGGCCGCTACCCACGTAAATGGTGTCGTTGCCAGTGGACACAATCCGGTTATTGCCTTCACTGGCGAAGATCGTGTTCGTTCCACCGCCCAGGTTGATGAAATCGTTACCGGCTCCAGCGTACAGCAGATCATCGCCTGCGCCTGCCAGAACCGTGTTATTCCCCTCTGCAGCGAAGATCATGTTGTTGCCGCCACTGGCGTTGATGTAGTCATCGCCTGCACCGACATAAATCATGTCGTTACCCGCTGCGTTGGTGTCAGTTCCAGCACCCACCGTCACGATATTCCGACCTTCACCAGCAAAAATGACATTATTGCCGCCTAGCAGACTGATGATGTCATTGCCTGCGCCAGCATAGATCTTGCTGTTACCGCGTCCGGTGGAGATCCGGTTGTTGCCCTCGGCGGCGTAGATGGTGTGATCCCCGTCGTCAGTGCTGATCACATCATTACCCCGTCCGGCAAATACCGTGCTGTTACCCTTGCCCAGGTAAACACGATTATCGCCCTCTCCGGCGTACACTTTATCGTTGCCGCCGCCGCCAATAAAGGCGTTGGCTTTTTCATCTCCGTTCAGAGTGTCATTGCCAGAGGTACCCATTTTGGCAGAAGAATCACCGAGTTCACCAAACAGTGTGAAATACATCTGCTTGTACACGTCAGTGTTGTCTACGGTGCTGGGCAGGCGATCGGCGTTCATCCCGAAGGTTTTGGCAACGATGCTACCGGGGAAATCAGGGGTTCCTACCCAGCCCACACCAAAGTTGCCCATCGGCCCATCCTGGCTGGGCTGCGCTGGAATCGCTGTCCAGGGAGCCAATCTACCGTTCACGCCATCCAGGGGGTTCTGGTTGGGGTTGGGTGAAACAGCAGTGGGGTTAACGGGGATTCTGGGGGGAGTGGAAAGGGGAGTCGAGGGGAATGCGGGGGCAAAGGGAGTGGGTTGCCACACCTGCAAACCGCCTGCCTCACTGTCCGCCGCCGTCAGCACCATCGTGTTGGGGTTGGTCTTGCGGACAAAATCCTGCGCTACCCCGATCGCCCGGTCAGCCCGTAGTGCGGCCTGAATGCCGGCAGAGGCATTGTTGGAATTGGGAAAGTTGTCGGTTCCTTCCTCTTCCAGGGCGACAAAGAACCCATTGGGAGCATTGCCCACTGCCACCAGGGCAGTCTGGAGCATCTCGCCGACGTCTGGAGGATTGGGATTATTGGGTTGGCCATAGGGCTGCAATCCTCGTGCTGCCAGATTCTCCTCGGTAGCAGTGTTGTAGGTATCTTCCCAGGCAAACACACCGAGGATCTTCTCTCCAGCACGAACCGAGGCCAGCTCATCACGGGTATAGATCACCCGGTAGCCCAACCGCTGCGCTTCCTCAATCAGGTTCAGTCCGTCGGTGCGAGCACCCGCGCCAAAGCGCCCTGTCACACCCACAGGCAGCATCCAGCGCTCGCCGCCGCCCATAATCACCTGAGCGCCCGACTCCATGATGTGCTGGCGGACAATCTCGTTATTGTCGCCCCGGTTGGTGACCTCAGCAGCAAAGGCACCCGAACCCGGCTCACTGATGCGGCCGGAGTTGATCATGACGACCGCCCGACCGCGATCGCGCGCCTCCTCCAGAATGGTGCTGCCCACTTTACCGGAGAACGGTGTGACCCGGCTGCCATCAGCATTCAGCCCGTAGGAGTCCTGGAACACCTTGACACCAGTGGCATGAACCACGCCGCTGCCGTCGGAGCTACCCGTCAACTGATCCGTCAGGTGGCCGAGGTAAACGCCAGAGTTGCTCATCCGATCCCAGTTCAACCGACCGTCCGGCCCAACGCTGGTGAAGCGAGCGGCCCCCATCAAGGAAGGGCTATGGCCATCGGGATGAATGAAGATCACATTTCCCTTAGAGGCAGTCGCGCGCGGTGGTGGGGCAATATCAGCGACCCGTGCCCCCAGGTCAACGCCAAACAGTGTCCGGTACATGGCGCGGTAGATATCGGTGTTGTCTACTGTCGCAGGCAGGGTGTCTGCATTGAGTCCCTGTGCCTTTGTGACAATCGACCCGGCAAAGTCAGGCGTTCCTACCCAGCCAATCCCAAAGTTGAAGGAATTACCGCTGGCGTCGGGCGCAGACGTGAAGGCTGTAGTCCCCAGCCCTGTACGGCCATCCATTGGGTTGTTGAACGCACCCGCAGGCTGTCCAGGAATGCCCGTCGGGTTGGCAGGAATGGTTCCCACATTGCCAGCAGCCAGAGGATCTCGCACCTGTAGACCACCTGCATCACTGTCAGCAGCCGTGATCACCAGGGTGTTTGAGTATCGCCGCTGGAAGTCCAGCGCCGCCCCGATCGCCTCATCCGTCCGGCGCAGCGCCTCCAGCATTCCGGGGGCGTTATTGATATTGCCAAAGTTATCGGTGCCCTCTTCTTCCAGAACGGTCAGGGAACCGTTTCTGAATTTAGGATTGCGCTCCATGATCACCTGCGCCGCCCGCAGCATTTCGCCTGCAGTGGGAGCGGTCGGCACATAGACTGGAGCTGAATTGGCGTTCAGATTTTCCTCAACGCCGGTCAGGTTGCGTCCGCCCACTCGGATGTTGTCGTTGAAGGTGTCTTCTGCTGCGAAGATACCCAGAACTTTGGTGATGCTGGGATTGGCGACCGCTGCGTTCAACTGCTCCTCGGTGTAGACCACCGTATAGCCCAACTGCTGTGCCCGCTCGATCAGGTTGATGCGGGGGCGCTGGCTGACATCGGTCGAAATGGCATCCAACTGAGCAGCGGTTGTTACGTAAGATGCACCTGCTGGGGGCTGAGTTCCCACGGGCAGGTAGTTCACCAGACCACCCCCCAGAATCACATCTACCCCAGACTCCACCACCTGCCGGGTAATCTCGGCAAACTGTGCCCTGGGAAACACGCTAAATCCAGTTGCGCCTGCGGGCACATCCCGCTGTCCCACCCTTGCCACAAAGGCTCCGGTGCCCGGTTCTGCGATTACACCAGAGTTGATCAGTGCTGTTACTTTGTTTGCAGCCACTGCTTCCTGCACAATGGTCTGGTTTCTGCCGGAGAGCGCCACCAGTTCTGTTTCAACAGCCCGTCCATTGGCATCAAATAAAGGTCTACCGCTGGCATCTCTGGCCTGCTCAAACCCAAACGACTCCGAGTAAACTTTGACACCTGTTGCATGGGTGACTGCGCCGCCGTTGGAGGTTCCAGTCAACTGGTCTTCCATGTGACCCACATAGACGCGGGCCTCTGCCATGCGATCCCAGTTCAGCCGTCCATCTGGCCCCTGGTCTACGAATCGAGCGAATGCAAAATGAGCCGGACTGGTGCCGTCGGGGTGAATGAAAATAACGTGATTTCCAGTCGTTCCTGTCATTAGAAAACCTCTAGCTTGTGAATCTTTTCTATACGTTTGTGGGAACACTATTTTGAATGCAGCACAAATGCAGCGAGCGATCGCAGATGCTCACCAGGCCACAGAAAACACACAAAAACCAGCCACTCGTAAACCAGTGACTGCACATTGGAGCCTTACAGCATTCTTCACACTGGTGAAGTACTGGGGGTGGGAGGACGGTGCCTCCGGGATGGAACCCTGAACCCCTGATTCACTTAGGATTGCGGATAAATTAACCTGGAATACTTTTTGAGAGAAACGCGGCGAAGCCATGCCTCCATCAAAAAATATCTGGTTTTATTTCATCCGTGATCCTTACCTTATCTGTCTGAAAAAGGCTGTAATCTCACCGAAAGGGCAAGCAGCGAAAAGCCACTGCGCACCTAGAGACTGGGAAAGAATGTCCCCATGAACAGCAGGTGAATGAAATGCTACTGAAGAAAGAAGTTGACCGAGGTCAGACTCCAATCCCAAAAATCTACTTGAATCCCCACCTATCGGGCAGGATAGCCCTAGCCTATCACTACGTATTCATAAAAGTTATGTAAGGTAGAATACGTGCCCTGTTAAGTTTTTATGAACTTGCGACAAGAAAATGGGGCGATCGCACCCTGTCACACAGTTGATGCAATCCAGGAGATTCAATCAGTGTTCTTGACGCGATCGTGACCTGCTTTATACGAGAAGTGGTGCGGCGCGTTGCACCACACCATCTCAGTTTTTTGCTTGATTGCTACCGCGATTGTGCCATCAGAGCGGCAGTTGCAAGCGGATTCACCGCCATCCAGCCTTCTCCTGTCAGCACCTGGGTTTCAAAGTGCAGATGAGGCCCTGTGGAGTTGCCAGTGCTGCCAACCCAGCCGATTACTGTTCCAGCTTTGACTTCTGTTCCAGGACGGACGGCCATCCCTGACAGGTGGGCGTAGAGATTACGGCGACCAGCACCCTCGATCACCACCGTCAGACCGTAGCCGCTGATATTATCCGCAGCGACGACCCGTCCAGAAGTGGCGGCGAGAACCGGAGTGCCCATCGGTGCGGCCAGGTCGATGCCTTTGTGGAAACGGCGATCGCCCGAAATAGGGTGAACCCGCCAGCCAAAGCCAGAGGTGAGTGGGGCAGTAAAGGGCAACGGATAGGTCATGCCTGCCCACTGGAGCGGTGTAATATTCTCCAGCGTGGCTGTTGCACCGTCACAGTCTACGAGGGCGGCGATCGGTTGGTCAGAGGGTGTCTGATTGACCTCAGCAGCAGTGGCCAGGGGGACAGGATTGCTGATGAGGCGGGGCACTGACGGGAGGGAGGTCTGGGCCAGAGTGGGCAATTCTGGCAGAGGAGGGAGGGTGGTGACGGCAGTAGGGGTGGTGGCAACCTTGAGGGAAGGCAGTTGCTGGCCGATGTCTGCCAGCAATTCTGTTTCTTTGCCATCTGTTTGTTTGCGGTCTAAGGTTGCCGCTGGTTCACCCTTTTGAATCTGCTGGCGATCCAGATTTCCCATAGAACCATCGCTGATGGCGACGGCTGGCAGGGAGTCGGTATCAGCAGGCGGATTTGCTGCCTGGAATGGCTCCAGTTCCAGCGCCTGCATAAATTTCAGCAGCGAATTGGCGCGGCCAGCGCTCAACTTGGGCTGTTTCTTCAGCGACAGATTGGCCAGGTCGGCATCGGACTCCTCCAGGGGCACTGTGGAAACGACAGGTCTGGGGATTGTCTTTGGTGCTGGCAGATTTGCTGTGCAGGCATTTCTAAAGAAACGACTGCCGTCTGGAAGTGCAATACGGTGGGTGGGAATGATGTCCGGATCTGGGGCGGTTGCAACCTCAGGGGGCGGTGTTGCATTCGCAGCAGTTTTTTCCTGGGTGGAAGATTGTTTGGCGATCGCCAGTTGTTCTAACCCCGATGCCTCACCCTCTGAAGCGGGTGGCGTCTGCTGCGCCGTTGTTTCGCCCTCTGGCTGTTCTACAGCGGCGGCTTCTGCTTCTGACAGATCTTCGCCTTGCGCTGCAACAGATGCTTCTGGAGGGGTGGGTGCGGATGCTGAGGGAGATGGCGGTGTAGCGGCGGGAGGAGCGGGCTGCGCCTGTGGGGTTGCTGCTGGAGTTGATTGAGCCGTTGCTGGTGCGGAGGATTCCCCCTCCGCCGTCTGGGTGTCTGGGGTAGAGGGCTGGGGAGTTTTTGCTTGCTTCTGTAGAAAATCTATCCCGTCTTCAGCCTGAACCTGAGTGATTTCAGAATCAGTATTGGAAGTTGCCTGTCCGGAAACGGTTGCGGCGTCGGGCGCAGCGCTGGTCGTTGCGGGCGTGGGCTTGACTGGTTTGGGGGCTTCTGAGGCGTCGGTCGCCAGGGCGTAAACATCCAGCAGGGTGGAGGTCATGATGGCCAGGGTGAGCGATCGCCCCAGAGGTTTTATCAGGGATTTCATGAGCAGCAGCAGGTAACTCGGTCAAATAGATTGATGAAAATCCTTTCGCCAATCCACCCACCATTGCATCTGATCCGGATTTTTCTGAAACTCTCAGAGGAATCTTTTGAAGCCCTTAGCAATGGTTCGGGTTCTGCAAAGCTTCTGTGAAATTACGGAGATTCCTCCTCCTCCTGAAGATTGCGTCGCCAGTCGGCCCGCACCAGTCGGATGTCCTCATAGGAAAAAGCTTCGCCCAGATGCTCACGGATGGTTTTGAGGGAAAAGTCGCCAACGGTTTCGATGGCTGACTCGATCTGCGATCGCAGTTCAGGGGAAACCAGAGAATCCAGGTTGATCGCCTGTTTGGCTTCGATCAGGGTTTCTAGATGGTTGTAGACCGTGCTCAGGCTACAGGATCGCTGTTCAGCAATTTCCTGGGGAGAAAGGCCCTGCTGGTGGAGGTGGAGGGTTTGCAGATAGGTGGGGGAGGGAGTGGGTGGATGGGTGGATGGGTGGATGGGTGGATGGGTAGAGGCGTTCTGTGAAACGGCTGGGCGCAGG
>JBIKWV010000152.1:0-7981 GCA_044356135.1 Elainellaceae cyanobacterium | reverse complement strand
CGGGTGGAGTTTTGCGGCTGGGGTATCCGCTGGGGGCACTGGGGGTGGGGCTGTTTTTGTTTCAGCGATCGCCAATCCTATACGTGGGGTTTGCCTGGTGGTTGACGTTTTTGACGCCGTTGGTGCGGCGGTTGATTGATTTGAACAGCGGGTGGGTGGAGCCAAGTCCGTTGCTGCTGGCTCCGTTTCTGGTGATGCTGGTGAGCGGAATGACGTTTGTGAAGGGATTGCCGGGGGCGGTACGGCAGTTGGGATTGCCGTTTGTGTTGGCGGCGATCGGGGTGGGATATGGGCTGCTGGTAGGGGTGGTGAAGAATTCGCCGACTGCGGTGGTGGTGCCGTTTTTGAACTGGTTTGCACCGCTGCTGTTCGGCTTTTATTTTTATGCAAATTGGCGGAGCTATCCGCAATACCGTCAGATGTTGCAGCGGGTGTTTTTGTGGGGAGTGCTGGTGATGGGGGCGTATGGAATCTGGCAGTATTTGACGGCACCGGAGTGGGATCGCTTTTGGATTGTGAGTACGGGGCTGCTGACGTTTGGGACGCCGGAGCCACTGGGGATTCGGGTGTTCAGCACGATGAATTCGCCAGGGCCATTTGCGACGGTGATGATGGCGGGGCTGTTGCTGCTGTTTACCAGTCAGCATCCGCTCAAGTTTGCGGCGGCAGGGGTGGGATATCTGGCATTTCTGCTGTCGCTGGTGCGATCGGCCTGGTTGAGCTGGGTGGTTGCGGTGCTGGCGTTTTTGCCGTCGTTGAAGCCACGATTGCAGATGCGGTTGCTGGTGACGGTGCTGGTAATGGCAATCCTGGTGTTGCCGCTGGTGAATATGGAGCCGTTTGCAGGGGTGATTAATGCTCGTGTGAATAGTTTTTTTAACGTTGAGGGGGATGTCAGTTACAACGAACGTCTGGATGGATACGCCCAGGTGATTATGGATGCGCTGATGGAGATACCAGGAAACGGGCTGGGCTTCGTGCTGGAGAGTGGGCCGCTGGGCAGTAACGACAGCGGCATTCTGACGCTGCTGTTTACCCTCGGATGGTTTGGTTCGATTCCCTATCTGGGGGGTGTGCTGCTGCTGCTGTTTGGCCTGTTTAAGGAACAGCGCTTGACGGCGGATCCCTTCTTTACGGCGTCGCGGGCGATCTGTGTTGGGGTGTTTGCTCAAATTGGGTTAGGGAATCCAACCCTGGCTCAGTCGGGAATGGTGTTCTGGACGTTTGCGGGGATGGCGATCGCTGCCCAACAATACTACGCTGCCCAACGTCAGGTTCAGCCTGAACCCAATGATTCTATCTATTCAACGGTGAACGATCATGTCGTCTAATCAAGGTCAGTCACCTCGAATTTTGTTTCTGGATCAGAGCGGTAGCCTGGGGGGCGCAGAACTGTGTCTGCTGGATATTGCACGTCAATACCGCGATCGCGCCCTGGTCTGTCTGTTCACCGATGGGAATTTCAGAATTCGCCTGGAGCAGGAGCAGATTCCGGTTCAGGTGCTGGCGATAGAGGCACTCCAGGTTCGGAAAGAGAGTGGACTGCTGGAGGGCTTGAAGAGCCTGAAGCAACTGCTGCCGATGGCGAATGCGGTGGTTCAACTGAGCCGTGATTTTGACGTTCTCTATGCCAATACCCAAAAGGCGCTGGTGGTGGGGGCGATCGCCAGTTTTCTGAACCACCGTCCACTGGTTTATCACCTGCACGATATTCTGTCATCAGACCATTTCAGTGCTACCAACCGTCGGCTGGCAGTTACCCTGGCCAATCAGTTTGCCACGCGAGTCATTGCCACGTCTGAGGCGGCCCGTGATGCGTTTATCGCGGCGGGCGGACGGGCGGACTTAGCGACCGTGGTCTATAACGGCTTTGACCCGCAACGCTATCAGCTTCAGGACGCGAATACTCACAACCTGAGACAGCAATTGGGGCTGGAGGGACGGTTTGTGGTGGGCAGTTTCAGTCGGCTGTCTCCCTGGAAGGGGCAGCATGTCCTGATTGAGGCGATCGCTGCCAGTCCAGACGAGGTGGTAGCGTTGCTGGTGGGGGATGCCCTGTACGGTGAACAGGATTACGTTGCGCAGATCAAAGCACAGGTGGAGGCGCTGAAGTTGCAGGAGCGGGTGCGGTTTCTGGGATTCCGCTCTGACATCGTGCCGCTAATGCACGCCTGCGACGTGGTGGTTCACACTTCAACGGCCCCCGAACCTTTTGGGCGGGTAATCGCAGAAGCCATGCTGTGCGGTCGTCCGGTGATTGCTGCGGAGGCGGGCGGGGTCAGGGAGGTGGTGAGTCCCGGCCAGACGGGATGGCTCATTCCCCCGGAAAATCCACAAATTCTTACGGAAACGATTCTCCACTGTCGGGCGTTTCCAGAGATGGCGAGGGCGATCGCCCAGCAGGGGCAGTTCCAGGCCAGCCAACGCTTTCATATCGATACGACTCACGCAAAAATTGAGGAACTTCTAAGTCATGAAAACCCTGACCCACTCGCGCATCAGTATCTTTCTTCCCGCTCTTGAGGGTGGTGGCGCAGAACGGGCTATGCTCCACCTGGCGGAGGGGCTGGCGGAACGAGGGCTAACCGTGGATCTGGTGCTGGCGGAAACGAAGGGCGAATACCTGAACGATGTCCCTGACCGTATTCGCGTGGTGGATCTGGAGGCGCGATCGCCCGTGATTCTGACCAAAACCCTGGCCCTGCGCCGTTATCTGCGGGATGAGCAGCCCGCCGTGCTGTTCTCCGCCCTCGATATCTTTAGTTCCGCAATCTGGGCGCAGCGGATGTCAGGCGTTCAGACACGCATTATCATGTGCGTGCAAACTTATTTATCCCGGCAGTTTCGCAATCATCAGCAGCAAACCATTGGGCGGCTGCGGCCTCTGGTGGTGCGCTGGTTTTATCCGATGGCCGATGCGATCGTGGCGGCCTCCCAGGGAACCGCTGACGATGTGGCCCGGATTACGGGACTGCCAGGGGAGGCGATCGAGGTAATCTACAATCCGGTGGTCACCCCCGAAATGCTGGCCAAACTTCGGCAGCCTATTGATCATCCCTGGTTTGCCGGGGGAGAACCGCCTGTCATTCTCGGGGTGGGTCGTCTGGTCAGCCAGAAAGATTTTGTCAATCTGATTCACGCTTTTGCCCAGATAAGACGTCAGCGCCCCGCTCGACTGATGATTCTGGGAGAGGGGGAGGATCGCCCTCTATTAGAAGCCCTGATTCAAAATCTAGGACTGGCAACCGATGTGGCGCTTCCGGGGTTTGTCGAAAATCCCTACGCCTATATGGCCCACGCTTCGGTATTTGCCCTCTCTTCCGAATTTGAAGGATTCGGCAATGTCGTCGCGGAAGCGCTGGCGGCAGGAGTTCCGGTCGTCTCTACCGACTGCGAGAGTGGCCCATCGGAAATTCTGGAGAATGGCAAATACGGCGCGCTGGTGCCCATCCAGGATCCCGACGCCCTGGCGCAGGCAATTCTCGCAACGCTGGATCAGCCCAGACGATCGGAACAGTTGAAGCAGCGATCGCAGTCCTTCTGCATTCAGACGATCACCGACCAGTATCTGGATGTAATTCATCACGTTTGCGATCCTGGCGGTTTACGTATTCAGGCGGGTCACCCGTAGGGGCAGAGCATTTGCGGAATAGGGATCGGAGGGAGCGTTGAGTTTTTTGCGCAAATGCTTCGCCCCTACCCATCGTCACCCGTTACACCACACCAATTATCTTATTATGCGTATTCTTCATATTCTTAATGATATTCGGGCTTTGGGCAACGGCATTATCAATGTTGCAGTCGATCTGGCGTGTCTCCAGGCTCAGGAAGGTCATACGGTTGCCGTTGCCTCAGCGGGAGGAGAATACGAAAATTTGCTGTCTCAATACGGAGTGATTCATTTCTATCTGGATCAGCGCAGATATCCTTTAAATCTTCTGAAAGTAATTCAGAGCTATCGCAAAATCATTGATGATTTTCAACCCGATGTCGTTCATGCCCACATGATGACGGGGATAGTGCTGGCCTGGGTACTCCGTCCAGGAAAACCCTACAAAATTGTTTCCACCGTCCACAACGAATGGCAACGCAGCTCCATGCTGATGGGGTTGGCCGATCATGTAATCGCCGTCAGTCAAGCAGTTGAGGCGGCAATGGCCAATCGGGGAATTTCACCAGCGAAGATCAGCACGGTCTGTAATGGGACGCTGGACAGTCCCCGGCAGTCCTTTCAGATGTCACTGGAAGGCGATCGCCCCCCCATTCCCCCATCGACCATTCCCCTGAATCGTCCAGCTATTGCCACCGTTGCAGGCATGTACCAGCGCAAAGGCATTGCTCAGCTAATCCAGGCTTTCTTTCAAATCACCGCCCAATTTCCCGATGCGCATCTGTATCTGATTGGGGACGGCCCCGATCGTGCCGAATTTGAACAACTGGCGCGGCAAAGTACGGGTTCAGAGCGCATCCATTTCGAGGGATTTCAATTGTATCCCGGTCAATATTTACAGTCCACTGATATTTTTGTGCTGGCCTCGCTTCAGGAACCGTTTGGTCTGGTGTTGTCTGAAGCGCGTGAGGCTGGATGTGCGATCGTTGCCAGTGAAGTGGATGGTATTCCTGAAGTACTGGATAGGGGCACTGCGGGTTGGTTGGTGCCACCTGGAGATATAGCAGCTTTGGCGGAGGCGATCGCTCAATTATTGAGTGATCCAGCGTTATTGCAGGAGTGGCGGGGGCGATCGCGACAGAATCTGGAATGGCTCAGCGTGAAACGAGTTTACCGGGAAACGCTGGAGATCTATCAGCAGGTCTGTTATTCCTGGCAGTGATCATTTTTTATGGAAATGAATACGGAATGCACATTGATTCAAAATGTGCATTGATGACTGCGTGTTCATACTGTTGGCAGAGAAGAACAAATGCAGCAGTCTATTAGAGGCTTATTGCCTGCATCTGCCATATTTATTCAGAAATGAAATCTATAGCACTTTGCGCTTGGATAAGGTACAAATTTTGTGAGAGCGCCGCACGGAGTGCGGCGCTCTCACAAAAATTTGTACTTCACTAAAGCGAGAAACGCAATATCTTGAGATATTGCACTTTTCGATCGGATGAGGTACGGGGTGTAGGGGTGGAACCCCTGCGTGGGGGCGGTGCCCCCACACCCCATACCTCACTCGATCGAAAACCGCTATAGAACAGTATTCAGAGTGAAGCAATGTTTTCGTGATTGTAGGAGAATTATTGCTCTAATCATCCGTTAATCAGGGGCGGATTGAATCAGCAATCGAACAACTGCTTCTTCATTGACTGTTATATGACAGCTCCGCAAGCTGTGTTGAATGATGATAGAACCCAGCGCCAGCACTCAATTGGGTTCTGCCATCATTCACTCTGGCCTGCGATCTGTATGTCCTGAAATGCTGCCGAAGTTGTATCAACACCCAGAGAGTTTGACCAGTGACATATTCCTCGACTGAAATGCTGAGTCCTCAGCATCGCTTTCGCGTGCCCCAAAACGGCTTATCCCAAAATCTTTCTGCTCGAACCAACTTTTGGGACACTGTAACCCTGCCAGGAAATACACCAGGATTCAATCAAAGTACAGGGGCGATCGCACGAGCTTCTGCCAGTTCGGCGAACACAGTCAGTCCCCAAAATCAAATGCAATCAGCATCCGTCAGTGCAACTTCCACCAGTTCCCACAGAGCGCGTTCTGCCGCATCCTTCCTCGATTCGGTCGGGATCAATACCCACATTCATTACTACGACACCTCCTACAGCAATTTTTCTCTGATCAAACAGCGATTGCAAGAGTTGGGTATCCGCCACATTCGGGACGGTGGCAGCGACCCCACCTGGATTCAGCGCATTAATGAACTGGCGGGTGTTGGTATCAAATCTACAATTGTGGTTGACCCAAATATTGGCGTTGCTCCCAATCATTCGTATCCCAATGCACCCCCGGCATACAGCATTTCTCAACTTGTCAAAGAGAAATTGTAAGGAAGCCAATTTTGGCCTGCTGCGTAACGACGGCTCTGCCAAACCCGCCTTCACAGCCCAGGCGAATCTGATGCAGCTTCTGAACGATGACCCCCAATCGTTTTCAACTGAGTCGCTCAACTATTCCCTGAGCGGCAACACCCAGAATGTCCGTCAGACTTTACTACAGAAACGCAACGGTGAATTCTATCTGGTGCTGTGGCTGGAGGTTCCCAGTACTGACCAGCCCCAATCTCAAACGGTCAGTCTGCATCTGGACAACCCCATCAACCATATCGCCACCTATCTGCCCAATCAATCCATGAACCCCACTGCCCACTTCTACGCAGCCAGGGATGTTAATCTGTCGGTGCCGGATTACCCGCTGGTGGTGCGATTACAACCTGCACGGGGGCAATAGGCCGGGTGGCAATTCCCTGAATTGTTATGGAGCACCGCGCTTTGCGCGGTGCTCCATGATGATTTGTTTTTATTTTGTAGCGCGACACCGAATGCACTAAATATGCCGCGAAATGCTCTCTATGAGAACGTTTCGCGGCATTGTAGGAAAAATAGTCAAAACTCCAGAAAGTCAAATGGTACACAAAGGGGGTACTGCTATCTCTAACGCATCACCAGTACTGTGATGAGTGGAAGTGAGGAACCACTGAAATCAAGACTTGAGAAGAACAAACAACGTTCTGAAGTCGTTTACAGGCTGAGTTTACTTGCTTATAGCGCTTTTCAAGCGCTATAAGCTCAGTTGTTTTTGTGAGAGCTGTGCTCCGCGCGGCTCTCACAAAAACAACCGTGGCTTATTCAAGCGCAAAGCGCTTTAAACGGAGTTTATTGAACTAGGAGAAGATCATGGCTGTAGTCATACTGAATGGAACTACATTGAATGACACCTTTAACGGAGTGGGTGCCAACGAAGATATCATGTTTGGCGACGCCGGGAATGATACGCTCAACGGCAATAACGGCAATGATCGTCTGTTTGGCGACTCTGGAAACGATCGGTTAAACGGTGGTGATGGCGTTGACTTTCTATATGGTGGCGAAGGCAACGATGACCTCTCTGGCGGCATAGGCAACGATAGTTTGTTTGGAGGCACTGGCAACGATGAACTGAACGGCGGTATCGGTGCCGATACGATGAATGGCTGGTTGGGCAATGACACCTACGTTGTAGATAGCGCTGGCGATGTCATTGTAGAAGCCCCTAATTCTCTGGTGGTGGCTGGTCCATCCGGCCCTGTCTTCCTATCTGGAGGCACCGATCTGGTTCGCTCCTCGATTTCCTTCAGCCTGGTTCCAAACCCCAATATCGAAAATCTGACGCTGTTGGGAGGCGGGAACCTAAACGGCACAGGCAATAACTTGAATAACACCATTACAGGTAATAGCGGTAACAATAACCTGAGCGGTGGTGATGGCAACGATACGCTGATCGGAGAGAACGGTATCGATACCCTGATTGGCGGCGCAGGCAACGATACCCTGATTGGTGGTGCAGGTAATGACATTCTGGCAGGCGGTAGCGGTAGCGATCGCTTCCAATTCAACAACGTCAGCGATCGGCGAGACACGATCATTGATTTCTCCCTTGCCAATGATCGAATTCTCATTTCCAGAGCGGGCTTTGGTGGTGGTTTGGGTCTCGGAGCGCTGCCCGCCTTCCGGTTTGTCAACAATACCACTGGATTGGCGGCAAACCCGTTGACCCGCTTCATCTACAACCGCAACAGTGGTGTCCTCAGCTTTGACCGAGACGGAACGGGCGGAGTGTTTGCGCCTGTTGCGATCGCCAATCTGACAGCCAATCTTGCATTCACAAGCAACAATATTCAGGTGATTGCGTAAGGTCTGAACTTTATTAATCCACAAAACCTTGGATAGAGGCTGTGTGTGGGGTGCTAAGCGCGCCCACACACAGCCTCTATTCAATTGCCGGAGTAGTATAGGTAAACATGATCACTGGGGAGCATCCCAC
>JBIKWV010000151.1:0-7990 GCA_044356135.1 Elainellaceae cyanobacterium | reverse complement strand
CGGGTTATGTTGACATTGAGAACGTTTACCCCTTCGGGGAACTGCGAAGCAACCGCCCACAGGAACAGTATCGAGGTGTGATTGTAGCCAGATTGCTTTTGTCGCAGTTTCCGCTTGATGATGACAAATGACCGAGGGATGTTCCGGATCTCTAATTAGGTGTGCCTCAAATCCAAGCTCGGTGAGTTTTTGGGAAACGCAGGTAGCGATCGCTTGCTCCGATTCAAGCGATGGGTTCGAAGTAAGCTGTTGAGTAAATTCAATAATTTCTTAAAGGGGAACTGGAGGAGGGATTAAAGCCACAACTTGACCATCACTAGGTTCCGAAATTGTAGGTCAATAGTGAGAATTAAGAAGCAACTGCTACGTTACTTGAAGGTAGTTTTTCAGCTAGCTGATGACTAGGAACATATGAAGAAGGTTGAAGAGGGAATTCTGTCCATGTTGACGATGAATAGTTCGATAAAGGTCATTCTGCAAACCAAAACTGTTTTCAACATCCCAATCTTCCTCCATGCAAGTTTCCATGCAATATTTACCTAATCGTCCTCGAACTAAATCAACACAATCTTTCAACTTTCCATCAATGACGAAACCAAGCATTGCTCCAAAATCATGACCAGGACTGTAGATACCTTTGATAAAACGCATAACCCCTTTTTTTACATAGTTTGTTGCTAAATCCTTATCTTTTCCCTTAGTGTTGCTGCTAATTCGCTTACACTCTATGCCAAAGTAATCTTCCTGTGTACTCCATCCGTAAAACATCTTGAAATCAATGAAACCGTCCGGCTTCAGGCTTCTTCTGGATTTTCTCGATGCTGGCTCATTCACGATTTGGGGTGGTCCAGTAATTCCAAGTCGTTCTTTGGCCAACCACATTTCATTATGCAAAGCTCCTGCAATTGTGTCTTCATCTGAAACAACACTGATTTCGCCTGCCTGACAAACTTGCTTCCAACCTTCTCTAACTAAAACAAAGACAGTGACGATAATGTCCTGCCTAAGAATAGTAACGGTTTGCCCAATAGCATTAGATTCGTCTAATGGAAGTGTCATTTGCTCTTAGATGTTCAGAGAGAATAAGGTCAGCATCATTTAGCCCAGCAGAACGGCTCCAATAACGTTTTTGAGCAGGCTTAACAATATAAATATCTTGTCCACTGTAGATTCTTAGGTCTCGACGTGTAAAAATTCGATCAGCGATTTGCTGGGGTAGTTGTTCAGCAATTCGACTCAAAACTTCCTTTAAATCCTGAACTTGAGTAATCCGGACAATATGTTCACGTCCAGGTGCAGGTAAAAAACTGAACTTGACTACTTGTAAAGGAGATTGATTAACCTCTATAACATCAGCCAATAAAACTCTTTGACGCAATGTTTGTAGAAAAGGTTGAATAACTCCTACAAGCTGGAGAGAATATGATTTTAATTCGTCTAGACTAGGCTTAGTTAAAGCAATAGATTCTTCTCGTTCCATCCGCAAATTAATAGTAATATTTACCCCATCTTCAACTAAAAGCTGCTCTGTTTTACCTAAGCCATATAGTTCAAATACAGCTTCATTAAGTTGATGTTTCAAATTTTGATAATCAACAGAATTCGATATTCTTAATTGCTGTTCAACTGCAACAACTCTAGCAACTAAACTTGAATTTTTTGTATTCGGAAGAGGAACAGGTAAACGGGATAGATCTTGTGTCTTAAGCTCATCACGCTCAACTCCCCAAGAAGCAGATGTTAAGAACAAGAAATAGCTTGCAACTTTAGAATTTATTATGGCATTGATGTAATGAGCTAATTCCACCTGATCATGTAAGAATGAGATACCAGAATATCTCTGTGTATATACAATTATTTCTTCACTGAAAGCTGAGTAAGCCCCTTCGGAGTCAGGCGTTTGACTAACAATAACTAAAGGGGGGCTGTATATTTCTGGTTTTCTCGGAGATTCCATTTGGATATACAACAGAAGTCCTAGTTTATTTGAATCTACTTGGTATTTAGGCATCTCTCCAGAAGATAGCCACTTCTGCAAAAGCAGCGCCTCTGGTACGTCCCTACCATTACCCATTTTGAATCCATTAGAAAGTGGCTTACCTATAACCTCTTCTATGCATGGAAATTCAGTTCTTAGCTTTTGAATGAGTTGAAAATCTCGTGCACTAGCCCAAGAAGCAACCTTCAGCATATCCGGATCAGTCGCCACTGCATATGCTGATAGGCGTTTAATATTTTCCGGTCTAATTTCGATGATTCCGTGCTGCCTAAAATCTAAAGAACGTTCTGGACAGACAAGATAAAAACTATCTTTCGGTTGGGGTTTACAACCTTTCCCAATAAAAACCAACGCTGGTGCCTCAGAGTTTGGGAATAGACGGTCTCTCCGCAATTTTGACAAATTGACAAGTACACTGGGCTTGAATCGCTTGAATAATGCTTCTTTGGCTAGCCAAGCCTTTTTTGTATTACCAAAAAATGGCTTACCATGCAATATTAAGCCAATAGCAGTATTTTCATTGGTGAAATCACCAACTCTCCATAGAAAAGCTTGATCCGGATTTGCACTACGAGAGATTGGATATCCTTTCGGATAACCTTCTTCAGGTCGCTTACGTTTGCAATAATCTGTAGCTAGTTGATTTGCCTTAGATTGTGTCCAAGGTGGGTTTCCTACAATTGCGTCAAATCCTCTGTTGATGAAAGGCTCTGCGTTATTGAAGGCTACTGTTTCATCAAAAGCATTACTAGAAAACAGGTTCCTGCCGATTAGTTCTCGGAACTTTAAGTCATCAGATAAGGAGGCGTTGTGATCTAACTCATAATCTAGTTCTAAGGCTGTTAGATATAGGCTAAATGCTGCAATTTGAATGGCTTGAGGCTCAACATCCACACCATAAATTTGATTGTAAAGAGTGTCACGGATAAGTTGACGAGATTGTTCCTCACCGTTCATCCAGCGTTTTACAACCAACCTGCGTAGGGATTCAACAAGAAACACACCTGAACCACAAGAGAGGTCTAAAATTTTGGCATTGCCATTTAGATCCTTAAAAACTTCATCTAATACTAAATCGACGAGATTAATAGGTGTATAGTGTACGCTTAGTTCCTTCGCTGTTTTGGTATCTTTGGAGTAAAGAAAGTTCTCATAAATTGAGCTAATTAGCTCTACAGGAATCACCTTAAAGTCGTAGAATCGCCAGAGCCTTCCTTGACCTGATT
This sequence comes from Elainellaceae cyanobacterium, assembly GCA_044356135.1. Lineage (GTDB taxonomy): Bacteria > Cyanobacteriota > Cyanobacteriia > Elainellales > Elainellaceae > CAZVXA01. The sequence continues at coordinate 4,765 of JBIKWV010000151.1, read as the reverse complement.
CAATCTCCGTCGTTCCACCTACCAAATCTTTAACGACTTCTAGATGTTTTGCCTTATAAGAATTTTGGGGACTAGAAGATGCTGGGAACATATCTCCATTGAATGTGACTTGCAACCATTCAAATAGATTCTCAGTAGCTGAGACATTATCCAATACATGAGCAAAGGTATCAACGTTGAAGCGGGATTGGAAAAACTGTGTATCTAAGATGCCTCGATCTTGAAGATAGGCAACAAAGATTGATCGCATTAGAAGAGCATGAGCAATCTGAGGCTCCAGTCCTTTTGCTCTAAGCTTCTTCTCAGCCGCTTGTAAATCTCCTACCAAGACATGATCAACTCGTTTTTTCCGATCAATCTGTCTTGCATTCTGCCACTTCCAAAACTCCCCAGATTCAATCTGAAGCCGACTAGCATATTCGTTGAGTCGCTTCAAACTCGCTTCCGTATTTTCAAAAAGTTCAATTAAATTAGATTCAGGATTATTTTCTGTGGGTTCGGAGTAGCAGTTGTATAGACGCACACTTGTAGGTGTCACAACCCACAGCATCGGCGCTAAGCCATGATTCCAAGAAAGCTTGTGCAGACGTGCCAACTCTCGTGGATCAGGATTAGATTGTTCTAGTTGAGTGAAGTAAATACATGGTGATCCAGATAGCTCAAATATCGCCGTAGCATTGATTTGCTCTGGATCAATAACAGCACTATATTTAATACGCTTTTCAAGTTGCTGATTATTATTACGGAGAGACGCAGCTTCTATCACACCTGAAGTAGGCACACCATTTCTGTAGAAGCCTGTTTCCTCCATCACACGTTGATATAAAACTTTTGTCGCAGATCCGGAAGTCATTGCTAGCTGACCCCCCCAGCAACGTTTTCTTGATATTCAAGGTCGTTCAGGAGAACTCCAGATCGCTTATCAAAGTCTAAAACATGATGTTTCTGTGCTTCTTTCCATAGATCCGCAATCACATCACCGACAGATCCTACTTCCTGAATAGCAACCTGTCCCTGGTTCTTACCAGATGCTTCCAAAACCATCAAACCGAAATCTTTCAAATCCTCAATCAAATAAAGCTGTGCATTAACGAAAACAAGGCTATGAACGAAAAAGGAGGGTTTATGCTCCTTAAGCTTCAAAAACTCAAGCACTTTACGGATTTCCTGAAGCGACAATTTTTCCCGTAGGCGCTCAATCGTTTTTATTTCAAGGACTTGCTGCCAACTGTAGATAACCTTGGGGTGCTTGGAATTGCCGAATTTTTCAGGCACAACAAGCCCAGTTCGATCCAGATAGCTTAACCTACCTGAACTTATTCCAGTTAAAGCTAGAGCCTCCTGACGAGTGAACCCACTGACCACAGCAATCCCTTGATATAGTACTCCACATTAGAATTATACGCCGTTGTTTAAATCCAAAGCAAAAATTTAAACAACTGTCTTAAAAGCCGTTGTGTCTCTCAACGATTGACGACGTAGTGAAAGCTCATGTCACGGAATGGCATTTCCCTTCCACGGAGCGTGGCTCTCAACAAAAACTTTGTCCCACACGCGCTTGAAAAGCACTGTAGCAATCGTTCAGCATTGTTCACAAATCCTCTCTCCCGGATCCCTGCCTGTAGACACTCTTTTCTTCGCCCTACAACAGTTCTCTAAAGATATTTTGTAGTCCGTTTGTCCCAAAGATCGCGGAGACGCTAAAATTCCCTGCAATCTCCCTTTGCAAGGGAGGCTCCTAAGCCAGCGTCCGCATCAGAGGTCACCCCAATGGAGCATTTCCATCATCCGGTTTGGGCAGTACCCGCCGAAGAAGTGTATCAAACACTGGAAACCAGTGACAACGGATTATCGGAAGTCGAGGCATACACTCGCTTCACCCAATTCGGCCCTAATGAACTGCCGGAGCCGCCGCATCGTCCTCTATGGCTGAGGTTTGCGGATCAACTGAGCCACTTTATGGCGTTGCTGCTGTGGGTTGCCGGAATTCTCGCCTTCGTGTCGGGAACCCCCCAACTGGGCTGGGCGATCTGGGCCGTGATCTGGATTAATGCCCTGTTTAGTTTCTGGCAGGAGTTTCAGGCAGAAAAAGCACTGTCAGCCTTGAAAAACGTCCTGCCCGTACAGGTCAAAGTGTATCGGGATGGAGAACTGAAGCAAATTCTGGCGCGAGAACTGGTGTGCGGCGATGTGATGCAGTTGGAGGAGGGCGATCGCGTCTCGGCAGATGCGCGTCTGGTGACAGCCGAAAGCCTGTACCTGGATGTTTCTGTCCTGACGGGGGAATCCTTGCCCGTAGCCCGCAATGCCCACCCGGTCAGCATCCGTGAAGCAGCATCAATTCGATCTGGGAAAACCCTGCCAGCGGGAGAGCATGCCCAACAGGAGCAGGTTAATCCGGCGGAGATCGCCAACCTGGTGCTGGCAGGTTCCACCGTCTCGGCAGGGCGGGGGCTGGCGGTGGTATACGCCACGGGTGCGCAGACAGAATTTGGCCATGTGGCACACCTGACAACAGTGGTGAAGCGAGAACCCAGCACGCTGGAGGTGCAGGTGGCTCACATCGTGCGGGTGTTGACGGCGATCGCCCTCGGCATGGGCATTCTGGTGTTTCTGCTCACGTCGCTGCTGGTGGGCATGGAGATCAAAGAAAGCTTTCTGTTCTCGATTGGGATCATTGTGGCGCTGGTGCCGGAGGGACTGTTGCCCACGGTGACCCTTTCGCTAGCCATTGGGGTCCGCCAGATGGTGCGCCAGAATGCGCTGGTGCGCCGTCTTTCAGCCGTTGAAACGTTAAGCGCAACAACAGTGATCTGCACCGACAAAACCGGGACACTGACCAAAAATGAAATGACGGTACATTACCTCTGGCTCCCCTGGCAACCGCCCCCAACAGCAACAGCGCTGGAAAATGGGGAGTCGCTACGGGAGAAAAACTCCCATCCCGTCATTACCCCAACGCTGATTGAAGTCACCGGAGCGGGCTATGATCCAACGGCAGGGCAGGTTCAGATGCCTGAAAACTTTGCAGCCATCTGGAAGGTGAATCTTCTACTGACCGGCGCTGCGCTCTGCTCTAATGCCCGTCTGGTTCACCTGACGACGCCCAGCCGCTGGCAGGAGATCGGCGATCCAACAGAAGCGGCCCTGCTGGTGGCGGCGGCCAAAGCCGGTATGAATCTGGAAACCTTGCAAAAACAACTGCCCCGATTGCGCGAAGTCCCGTTTGACTCTCGTCGCCGCATGATGACAGTCGTGCTCAATTGGCAAGCCTCTGACCTGTGGCAGGAGGAGTTGCCCAATCTGGCCTTCACGAAAGGGGCACCCCTGGAAGTCCTGCGGCACTGCACCATGATTTTGCGCAATGGTTCACTGGTGGCCCTCACCTCTACCGACTGGGAACAGGTGGTTGCCGCTAATGATGGATTGGCCCAGCAGGGGTATCGAGTGCTGGGGGTGGCGGCGCGTCGGGGTGGCCAGGAAATGCTGGAAATGCGATCGCAGGAACTGGAGCAAAACCTGACGTTTATTGGTCTGGTGGCGATGTTTGATCCACCCCGTCCGGAGGTGCAACCAGCGTTGAGCCAGTGTCACCGAGCCGGGATTAAGGTGACAATGGTGACGGGGGATTATGGATTGACGGCAGAAGCGATCGCCCGACAAATCGGTCTGGTTAATCATTCTGTCCGGGTGGTGACCGGGGAAGGAATGGGGCATCTATCCGACGCCCAACTGAAGCAGATTGTGAAATACCGTGAAGGTCTGGTGTTTGCCCGCATGTCTCCCGAACACAAGCTGCGTCTGGTACAGGCTTATAAAGACGTTGGGGAAGTCGTCGCCGTCACCGGGGATGGTGTCAACGATGCACCTGCACTGAGGGCAGCTCACATTGGGGTGGCGATGGGGATGAATGGAACCGATGTGGCGCGGGAAGCGGCTGACATTGTTCTCACCGACGACAACTTTGCCACAATTGTCGCTGCTGTCGAGCAGGGGCGCGCCGTCTACCAGAATATCCGCAAATTTATCACCTACATTCTGGCCTCCAATGTCCCTGAATTAGTCCCCTTTCTGTTCATGGTGGCGTTAAAAATTCCGCCTGCGCTGGTGATTATGCAGATTCTGGCGATCGACCTTGGGACTGACATGCTTCCCGCACTGGCACTGGGTGCAGAGAAAGTAGAAGCCGGGACAATGCAGCAACCACCCCGCAAGAAAAACCAGTCCCTGCTTGACACCCCTCTGCTCCTCCGTGCCTACGCCTTTCTCGGCCCTCTGGAGGCGGTTCTGGCGATGGCGGCCTTTTTCCTGGTGTGGTGGAGTTACGGCTACGGACTGACAGAGCTACAGGCCGTTACTCCGGCAATTTTGTCCCGTGCTGCCGATGCTGGGGCGATCGCCATCTACCTGCAAGCCACCACTCTGACGCTGGCTGCGGTGGTGGCCTGTCAGACGGGCAATGTTTTTGCCTGTCGCTCTGAACGCACCTCTATTTTTCGACTTGGGTTCTTCTCCAATCCGCAAATCTGGTTGGGAATCGCCAGCGAATGGATTCTGGTGCTGCTGATTATCAACAGTCGTTTCCTGAGCGGTATTTTTTCTACCGCTCCCCTGCTGCCCTGGCAATGGCTGGTTTTGCTGGTGTGCCCACCCATCATCCTGGGTGTAGAAGAGATGAGGAAAGCCCTGCTGTTTAAGCGACTCAAATCGCCAGTTACCTAGAGCTTATCCAAAAAACCAAATTGTGGAGGGGGGGGGGGGCAAC
>JBIKWV010000149.1:0-7997 GCA_044356135.1 Elainellaceae cyanobacterium | reverse complement strand
GTAGCGCAACTGCACAAAGGCGGTATAAGTCAGTTCATCCGTCTGGCGTTCGTCGCTGGGACCATAGCCGACCTTCGAGAGAAGGATGACCGGGTGGAGTTGGGCAGTGGGGCGAAGTTGTGCGATCGCCCGATCCAGATACCGTGCCGGGTCTTCTCTCAACGCCCACAAAATTGGCTGAAAGTTCTGCCCATCCACCGACGGCAGACGACAATCGACGGGTAGATAGCGATGCCAGCCCAACATCGACATCAGGCGTGTCAGATCGTAGGCAGAAATTCGATTGTGCCCCTTTTCTGTCAGAGGCGCTGCTTTAAGCAGAACCGTCTGCGTGGCGGGGTCAATCAGTTCTGGAAAGAGAATAGGAGGCAAGCGCCCATAGTTTCCCCGAAACTCCAGATGTTCGTTACCCGTGAGATCTTTAACCCAGCGCTCCAACCCCTCATAGGTTTCAAACCGCTTCAGCACCGCAGATAGCGCATTGGAGCTTTTGCTGGGTCGCCACTCATTGCGATAAGCAACAATATTGCGGGCGATCGCCAGAAACGACATTCCCCCCCTGCTGTCAGGAGAACGAACCAGGCAATGTTGCAGAGGTGAGTGGGGGGAGTCATGCCTCTGGGATTTGAGGCGATCGCCCACCCGAGATGCAACGTTGAGCAGCGGGATAATCTTCGTCGCGCTCCAAAACTGAACGTTGCGGTGGTGATTTCTTCCCAGCCAGCGTGCCCAGAGGGTTTCCTGATGGAGACTGCCGATACAGACACAGGCTTCAGTCACCTGCGGCGGCAAAATTTCTAGCTCAGGATTAATCTCAGGTAGAGTCCCCCACTGCGGATAGAGGAGTGAATCAGCGGGAGGACTCATTGAACAAACCTGGAAGGACTCAGGCGGGTTCGCCTTTAGCTCTGGCCTTGGCGCGGGCAGCGCTCTTCTTCAGCGCGTCCAGGCGGGACTCATATTTCTTCCGCTGTTTTTTCTTGGGGCTTTGCTCAATCAAAACCTTGAGCGCACTTCCCAAACTCTTGTAAGCATTGGGGAGGGTGTAGCCAAACCGGGTGGCCAGGGCAATCGCCTTCTCATCGGCTTCGATCGCTTCCTTCAGCGTCTTTTGACCATTGTTCCGAACATAAAGTCGCCAGCCGGAAACACCACACAGCCCCAGCGCCAGCAGCAACAGCAGGCCATCCTGAACCCACAGTTCACCGACCGCCCCACCCAGACCGATCGCCAGCGCCGCCATCTCCCAACCGTCGCGGGGAATGGTGTCATTCTGAATCCGGGCGACCTCATGCCAGAACAGCAGGTTCCGCTGATCCAGCGCCAGAGCGTCCCACTTGGCCAGGTCAATCTGCACTTCTACCTGGTCTTTGCCAATCTCCTCCGAGGTGATCAGTTGTGGATTGACTGCGGTAGACGCCTCAATCGTGACCCAACTGCGGAGTTCGGGCGGCAGCAGCGTCTTTAGTCGTCGCAGTTCGCTCAAATCGGCTCTGGCAGCGGAGGTGGCGTAGGAGGTCATATCGGCAATCCTGAAGATTCGGAATCAAATTTAACAGAACTTGTATGGAGTATAGCGGTCTTTTACTCCGTTTTAAGAATGACGCGCCAATGGCTAAGATTGACGATTCACCTCTTCTATCTTAGCGACTGAATTGTGAGGGTGATTTGAGCGCAAGGACGATACAGTGCTTTGCGCTGAGATATTGCACTTTTCGATCGGATGAGGTACGGGGTGCAGGGGTGGAACCCCTGCGTGGGGGCGGTGCCCCCACACCCCATACCTCACTCGATCGAAAACCGCTATAGAACCAAAGTTTTTGTTGAGAGCCTTGCGGAGCGCGGCTCTCAACAAAAACTTTGCACCTCACGCACTTGCAAAGTGCTGTATGCTGCGCCCATGTCGGAGAAAGGGTGTCAGAATGGAATATGTAGAAATGTAAAGAAAATAATGAGCTGGCGATCCCCGATTTGGAAGACTGTGAAGCAGGTGTTCTTCGCTCTGGTGGTCGTGCTGGCGATCGCCAGTCCGAGTGGGGGCGCGCTGGCGCAAGCTGGGAAGTATGCGCCGCCACCCTCCTACAGCAATGCAGAGTTGCGGGGGCGGAATTTTTCGGGTCAGATGCTGCGACAGGCAGAATTTTCAAACGCAAATTTAAACTTCACGGATTTCAGTCAGGCAGATGTGCGAGGGGCGGTATTCAGCGCTTCGACGATGGTTCATGCCAGCTTGCAGGGAGCCAATTTGACCGATGCCATGGCCGATCAGACGGACTTTACAGGAGCTGATCTAAGTGATGCATTGTTCCTTGAGGCGATTTTGTTGCGATCCACGTTTAAGGATGTGACGATTACCGGGGCAGATTTTACCGATGCGATTCTGGATGGTGCTCAGGTGAAGGAGCTGTGTCGAGTGGCGGACGGAGTAAACTCAAAGACGGGGATTTCCACCAGGGAATCTCTGGGCTGTAGAGATTAGATCGGGCAATGGTGAAAACAGTGGGTGTAATTGGGGGTGGTCAACTCGCCTGGATGATGGGCGGAGCCGCCCAGAAATTGGGGATCGATCTGATGATTCAAACGCCTGGGGAGCATGACCCCGCTGTGGCGATCGCCATCCACACCATCTTCGCCCCCGTTGCCGATGCCGTCGCTACTGCCGAGCTGGCCAGCCGTTGCGAAGTTATCACTTTTGAAAATGAGTTTGTTGATCTCCCTGGCTTGCAGCAGTTGGCCAACCAGGGGGTGAAATTTTATCCCCGTCTGAAGTCACTGGATCCCGTTCTGGACAAGCTGGATCAGCGATCGTTCTACCAGGCCGCAGGAATTCCCATTCCAAAGTTTGCTGCGATTGATGCAGGGGCAGCGCTGGAGAGTCCATGGGGTTACCCGGTGGTGCTGAAGGCTCGTCGTCTGGGATACGACGGCTACGGCACCATCATTTGCAAGACGGCTGAGGAACTGGCAGTTGCCCTCAAAACTGGGGGGAAACCTTCCTCCAGCCCATCGCAGAACAACATTCCCTGGCTGATCGAGGAATTTATTCCATTTGAGAAAGAGCTGGCGGTGATGGCGGCACGATCTGTCAGCGGAGAAACGGCGATTTATCCGGTGGTGGAGTCGCAGCAAGAAAACCAGGTCTGCCGTCGAGTCTTTGTGCTGGATGAATGGGATGCAGCAGTCCAGGATCAGGTGAAAGCGATCGCCCACACGCTCCTGGAAAAACTGGATTACGTGGGTATCCTTGGTATTGAGCTATTTCTTACAACGGATGGCAGAGTGCTGGTGAATGAGATTGCCCCCCGCACCCACAATTCTGGCCACTACACTCTAGATGCCTGCGTCACTTCCCAGTTTGAGCAGCAGTTGCGAGCGGTGTCTGGTTTGCCGTTGGGCAGCACAGCCCTGACCTGTCCAGGAGCGATCATGGTCAATTTACTGGGCTTTGAGAGCGCAGAGTCACTTTATATCGAGAAACGGGAGCACCTTGGGCAAATTCCCCGATCGCACGTTTACTGGTACGGCAAAACCCAATCGCGTCCCGGTCGCAAGATGGGTCATGTGAATGTTTTGTTAGATGAAGGGCAAGGTAGAGCAGAGGCAGCGGCGATCGCCCAGGAGATTGAACGAATCTGGTACGAGACCTGATTCGCGTCTCAGGGCCTCTTAATTACTGGACTTTTGACTAAATTGCGCTGATTTTTCCTGAAACGCTGACTACGTCAGCGTTTCAGGAAAAATCAGCGCTAAAACAAAATATGCCGCGAAACGCTCTCGCAGAGAGTGTTTCGCGGCATTGCAGGGAAAATAGTCAACCCCCCAGTTAATTAGACAGGGAGATCGGCTCTCGGATTGAACGTCTCAATCTGGCGGAGCTTCTCATAAAGTTCCCGCTCCTCCGGTGTGAGATCTTTGGGAACCAGCACCTGAATTTCCACAATCTGATCACCACGGCGTCCGTTTAAGGGATACCCTTTGCCCGCCATCCGCAGCTTCTGCCCGGTGCGAACACCCGCCGGGATCATCATCTTCACCAGGCCATCCAGGGTGGGCACCTCGATCGGGCCACCAAGGGTTGCCTCACTGGGGGTAATCGGGAGTTGACAATAGATGTCAGAGCCTTCCTGCTTGAAGAAGGGGTGGGGGTTTACGTCGATTTTCAGGTAAAGGTCGCCACCCGCAACGCCCTGACCCTTGAGGCGAATTTTCTGCCCGCTGACCATTCCAGAGGGCATGTTGACTTCGAGCGATCGCCCATCCTCCAACCGAATGCGCTCCCGTCCTCCCAGATAAGCTTTCTCCAGCGGTACGCTGAGTCGGGCTTCCGCATTGCGAGGCTGCTGCTGTCGGGGCACGGTATACGTTGTTTTTGTGGTGCCAGGACGGTAAGGGTCAGCAGGACGGGGGGATTCCTCGCCGCGACGGTTGAGCAACTGTTCAACGAAGCTGTTAAAGTCGCGAAACTGGCTAAAATCGACGTCATCGCCACCCCGACCTGTCCCACGACCTGTCCAGCTCTGGGTTTTGGGAGCGCTGCTGCCCTGAAAGCCCGTCTGTTTCCAGAAGCGGCTGAACTGGTCATACTGCGATCGCTTGGCGGTATCTGATAGCACCTCGTAAGCTTCGCCAATATCTTTAAATTTCTCCTCCGCCTCCTTATTATCGGGGTTGAGGTCAGGGTGATATTGTCGCGCCAGCTTGCGATAGGCCCGCTTAATTTCTTCAGCGGTTGCCTCTCTGGTAATTCCTAGAATCTGGTAGTAGTTACGGAAGTTTTGCATTCAGACGGTCGAGGGGGTGAGCGAGGAGAGAGCGCAATGATTGACGTCTATCTCCAGATCCATCTTTACCTAAGTTAAAGCCAATCGTCCTCATCATCCCATTCGCCGCGACTGCGGGGCACATCGTCATAGGAGGTGCGCTTGCGAGCGGAGCGAGGGGAGGACTCATCCCAATTGCGATCGCCCTGATCCCAGCTATCTCGATTATTCCTTGGGTCTGGCTCTCTTCCGGCAGGTTCTCGACTGTTGCGGCGACCACCCCGCAATTCCTCAGACGAGGAATTCCCCCAGTCGTTTCTATCATCCCCGTCACGGGTGCTGCGACGAGTACCATTCTCCCAGTCGTCCCGGCCACGATTGTCAGGGCGATTGGCTGGACGACTGTCGGGGCGATCGCGCCGTTCCAGGCTGTCGCGCCGATCAAAGTCATCCCGGCGGTCTACATCCCGCCGATCGAGGCTATCCCGCTGACTGTAGGAGTCGCGCCGATCGAAATTATCGCGCCGTTCAAAGCTGTCCCTTCTATCGACACCCTCACGCTGGCTGAAGCCGTCCCGTCGGGGAGCGTCCCAGTCATTTTGAGCAGAGCGACGAGGGGGAGGGCTGTCCCAGCGATCGCGGTCATCCCAGGTATTGCGGCGGGGAGCGTCCCAACTATCGCGTCGATCATTCCAGCGATCGCGGTCGTCCCAACTGTCGCGCCGCTCAAACGGGTAATCGTCGTCATCGTCGCCCAAAATTGCCCGTTTGATGGAGCCAAAGAAGCCGCCTTCCTCCTCCTCTTCCTGGTTGAACTGATAAATCTCGCGGCGCAGATCCGCAAGCGCGTCCTGTAGCTCCGCTTCGGTCACATCAATACCGCGCTCGTCATTTTTGCCCAGCGCATCCCGCAGTTCCTGGATGAGATTCTCAATTCGACGGCGGTAGCTGCTGGCAAACTGCATACCAAAGTCCAGAGCGACCTCGCGCAGTTGACGTTCTGCCTGGTAGGTGAGGGCTTCTGCGTTTGTCCGTTTTTCAACACGTTCCCGCTTCTCGCGGTCCTGACGGGAAAACTGCTCCGCCTCCTTGATCATCCGCTGAATCTCAGCGTCACTCAGAGCCGATGCCCCCTGGATGGTTAAACCCTGCTCTCGTCCCGTCGTCTTATCTACAGCGGTTACCTGCAAAATCCCGTTCGCATCGATATCCAGCGACACGAGTACCTGGGGAACGCCCCGTGGAGCGGGGGGAATCCCCATCAGCTTGAATCGCCCCAGAGACTTGTTGTCATTGGCCATCTCCCGCTCGCCCTGGACGACGTGAACCTCTACCATTGTCTGGTTATTCTCTGAGGTTGAGAAGATATCGGAGCGGCGAACCGGAATGGTGGTATTCCGAGGAATGAGCTTTTTCATCACACCGCCGATCGTCTCAACGCCCAGCGACAGCGGTGTTACGTCCAGCAGCAGAATGTCTTGAACTTCTCGGGTCAGAATTCCAGCCTGAATCGCAGCACCGACGGCAACTACTTCGTCGGGATTGACATTCTCATTGGGTTCCCGGTCGATCAGCGATCGCACCAGTTCCTTTACCATTGGCATCCGAGTAGAGCCGCCCACCAGTACCACCTCGTCGATGTCGTCGGGCGTCAGATCGGCATCCCGAAACGCCTGCTTAACGGGACCACGCAGACGGCTCACCAGATCGGCACAGAGTCCTTCAAACTGTTTGCGCGTCAGCCGAGTTTCCAGATGCTTGGGGCCATCGGCAGTGGCAGCGATAAAGGGAAGATTAATCTCAGTCGAGGTGACGCCAGAGAGTTCGATTTTGGCTTTCTCGGCGGCTTCCGTGAGGCGTTGGAGAGATTGGCGATCGCGCCTCAAGTCAATCTGCTCCTGTTCCAGAAACTGTTCTGCCAGCCAGTCCACGATTTTCTTATCGAAGTCAACGCCACCCAGTTGGGTATCGCCGCTGGTGGCTCTCACCTCAAACACCCCATCCCCAATATCAAGGATCGACACGTCGAAGGTGCCGCCCCCCAGGTCGAACACCAGAATCGTCTGACTCTCGCGGCGCTCCAGTCCATATGCCAGGGATGCAGCAGTTGGCTCATTCAGAATCCGCAGCACTTCCAGTCCGGCAATGCGGCCTGCATCTCGTGTGGCCTGCCGCTGGGCGTCATTAAAGTAAGCGGGAACGGTAATGACCGCACCAGTGACGGATTGTCCCAGGTAGCGATTTGCTTCTTCCGCCAATTTGCGCAGAATCATCGCCGAGATTTCCTCCGGCGCAAATTCCCGGTCGAGTCGGGGGCACACGACTTTCACGTTCCCCAGGTCGTCCCGGCGAATCGTATAGGGAACCTTCCGGGTTTCGGGGCTGAGTTCGGAATATCGCCGCCCCATGAAGCGCTTGATGCCATAGAAAGTGTTCTGCGGGTTCAGTACTGCCTGCCGCCGCGCCATCTGCCCAACGAGCTGTTCCCCTTCCTTGCTGAAGGCAACCACAGAGGGCGTTGTCCGCATTCCTTCAATGTTGGCAATCACCACAGGTTTGCCGCCTTCCATTACAGCGACCACTGAGTTTGTTGTCCCCAGGTCAATGCCTACCACTTTGCCCATGCGTCGCGAAGCTCCCCGCCTGCACTAAATGAAATATTTAAAATGATCGCTAGTTTATTCTATCTTGCTCCTGCAAAGGGCAACCGGAGCAAATAAAGTCCGTTCGGTTGGCTCGCTTCACCCCTGCACAATGACCGCCGGGACTTTATCAATACCTGGAGCCAAAATCACGAGCCTTGCGGAGCCATTGCTTCTAACCCTGTTCTATCACTCTTGCCGTATACAAACTATTGCACTTCTCGATCGGGTGAGGTGCGGGGTGCAGCGGTGAGTCCCCCTTGAGGGGGTCAGGGGGTGTGCCCCTGTGTGGGGGCTAAGCCCCCGCACCCCCACCTCATGCGAATGAAAACCGCTATAACTGGACTTTTGACTAAATCGCACCGTTTTTCCCGCAACCCTGACGGAGTCAGGGTTGCGGGAAAAACGGTGCGAAAATTAAATATGCCGCGAAACACCCTCTGAGAGGGCGTTTCGCGGCATTGCAGGAAAAATAGTCAAAACTCCAGAACTAAACAAGTGTCTCGTTTTCAGGCTCCGCCTGGAACGAGGGTTTCCCGACACTACAGCACTTTGCAAGCGCATCTGGTACAGAGGTTTTGTTTTTGTGGCGGGG
>JBIKWV010000150.1:0-7997 GCA_044356135.1 Elainellaceae cyanobacterium | reverse complement strand
TAAGGGGGATCAAAACCTTTGTTTACAAATCAGCTTTTAGAATGAATAGCTGCATTGAGTAGAGACTCCCATTAACGGGACTGTCCCGACCCATACAGCTCAATGAGTTGAGACACATTTGCTTCTGCTTCATCCAGGGTGAATGTTGGACAATCCCCCCAGGGAAGCCGAGTATCTTCGTAGGCGACCAATTTGAGGCTGCTTCTATACAATGGGGATAAAGCAAGGCGGCTGGCATTCCAGGTACGCTCTCATCTGTTCCTGAACCTCCTGAACAACCGGGGCACTCAAGCCACCACGGTTGATGTGCCCCAATACAAGAAAGAAGTCGTTATCGATATCCGCTGGCGAAGGGTGATATTTGTGCAGAACGTTGGCAGAATTGAGGCTCCGACGGAGTTCATCCAGTACCAGCGAGTTGTGTCCTCTACTGGTGGGCCACCCCATCGCCACGGCAATCACCCCCTGAATTGAGAAGGACCGGAGGTACGGATGCTGGCCTCTGCTTGTGAACGAATAGTTCTTTTCGCGGTCAAACCCACCCATCTGAACGGTGAACGGAAGACACCTGGACACCTTCAGAATTTCAAAGAGCCGGGGAAAGTGAATAGACCTGAAGCAGCACTGTTCCAGATAGTTCTGATTGAGAACGTTGCCATTCCGCCGGATTCCTTCCAAACCGATAATGGTGCCATGCACCTGATCCTCACGATACGGCTCGAATGCGGCAGAGAGCGTTGTTTCTAGCGTTGTCTGAATCTCGTGAATGAGAGAGCGCAAGGTAGCTGACTTAATTCTGCGGAACAACTGAGGAAGAACTTTGGGGCCTCGCAAAAATCATTCTTCCCGCCGACGTTTGCAGCGCCCCGGTGACCACCACACAGACCTCTTCTCCGATGTAGTTGCCACCTTCCTCGACAACCACCATCGTCCCATCATTGAGATAACCAACGCCCTGAGCAGGCTCCTTGCCTTGCTTCAGAATCTTCAGATCGATCGTATCTCCCGGAACGTAGGAAGGCCGAACCGCCTGCGTCAGGTCATTAATGTTCAGTACTGTCACCTTCTGCAAACTGGCCACCTTATTCAGGTTGTAGTCATTGGTTAGCAGCGTCCCATTGATCTCCTGCGCCAACCGCACCAGTTTGGCATCCACTGCATTCAGATCGTCATAGTCTGCCGGATGAATCGCGATCTTCTCAGGGAACGCCTCTTTGATCCGATTCAGAATATCCAGCCCCCGCCGCCCCCTGATCCGTTTCTGATCATTCGAAGAATCTGCGACCTGCTGTAATTCCTGAAGCACAAACTGAGGCACCAGGAGTTGACCTTCAATAAACCCTGTTCGCAAGATATCTTCTACTCGCCCATCAATAATGCAGCTCGTGTCTAGAATTTTGGTTGCGGCAGGCTTCAGGGTTCCCTCAGCCACCAGCAGAGTTTCCACACTATTGGGATTGATCAATCGAAGGAGCGATCGCCCATGAATATCCGCCAGGTTTACCCCTGTGAAGGCAAAGAGCAGACTTCCCAGCACCGCAGTCAACGGCTTAATGAAGCCAAACTCAGTGGGGATTGGCAGCAAAAACAGGGGAGCCAGCATCAAGTTCGCCACCAGCAGCCCCAGCACCAGGCCAATCGATCGGCTCAGCAGCATATCGACAGGCATCTCCCGCACCTGACGCTCCACCCGACGATAGGCAGTCTGCGCCATTAGCCCAACGGCCAAACCGATTAAGGCACCGAATCCAGCGATCACCGAACTCAGTCCCTCCAGGTTCGTCACCTGGCGCAGCGCTTCGGTGGGCAGCAGATCAACGCTAAAAAAGCCGATTCCTGCCCCTGCTACGATAAAAGAAAGAATAATGAAAGCGTCAAGCATAGGCCCAGTCCAACTCTGGAGACGTGCAGCGTTCCCAGAGGTTGAGGCGGCTGCTAAATAATGGCTTTTAGTTAGCTTTTCTCAGGTGAATTGCAAAATTGAATAGTTACAGCAAAGAGTGGCAACCCATGAGCTGAGTCCCACAGCCCCATTATATCGCTCACCTCCGTTTCCGACTGTTTAACACAATATCTGGCAAAATATCTGGTTTGCATGAGTCGCATGCCCCTCCCTTCCCCTTTCCCTGCTCTTCCCATCCCACAAGGTTTTGATACCCCCACCGCTGCCTACCTGCACATTCCCTTCTGCCGTCGCCGCTGCTATTACTGTGATTTTGCGGTATCGATCGTCGGAGACAACGCCAGGGGCGAAACTTCGGGGGCGATCGCCCAGTACGTTGATCTCCTCCTCCAGGAAATCCAAACCACTCCTGTGCTGGGAGACTCCCTACAATCTGTCTTCTTCGGTGGTGGCACCCCCTCTTTGCTATCGGTAGACCAACTCGATCAAATCCTCAATGCCCTCCATCAACGCTTCGGTATTGCCCCTTCTGCTGAAATCTCGATGGAGATGGATCCCGGCACCTTTGATGAAACCCACCTGAGTGGCTATCTCAAGGCAGGCGTCAATCGGGTCAGTCTGGGCGTTCAGGCATTTCAGGCAGAACTTCTTACCGCCTGCGGACGAACTCATTCTCCAGCAGACATTGAGGCGGCGATCGCCCTCCTCAAACAAGAAGGCGTCAGCAACTTCAGCCTGGACCTGATCTCTGGTCTACCCCACCAGACCATGGCCCAGTGGCAAGAGTCTCTGGAACGGGCAATCGCCCTCCACCCCACTCACATATCCGTCTATGACCTCACAATCGAAGCCGTCACTGCCTTCGGACGCTGGTACACCCCCGGCGCACACCCACTTCCCAGCGACGAGATGACCGCTGATATGTACCGCCAGACACAGCAGACTTTCACTCAGACCGGGTACGACCATTACGAAATTTCCAACTACGCCAAGCCCGGTTTCCAATGCCGCCACAATCGCGTCTATTGGGAAAATCGCTCCTACTATAGTTTTGGCATGGGAGCTGCCAGCTACACCCAGGGCCAGCGCTTCACCCGTCCTCGCACTCGCCGGGAGTACGCAGCATGGGTTGAGCATCTGAAAGCAGCGGGTGGCCAGATTGATTGCCCCGTGACCCCAGCGGAAGAACGCCTTCTAGACACTCTGATGGTCGGACTCCGTCTGGCTGAGGGTGTGAGTTTAACCCGGCTGTCCCAGGAGTTTGGCGAAGCTCTGGTCAAAAAAATGCTCAAATGCCTGATCCCCTATGAGAAAGAAGGCTGGGTGGTGCGGTCAGAGGCACCTTTAGAGCAACCAAGACTTCCCGTAACTCTGAAGGAAGCCCACGATGCCAATCCCTCAGATCGTCTCCGTCTAACTGATCCCGAAGGCTTTCTCTTCTCTAACGTGGTGCTTTCGACTCTATTCGAGGCGTTGCCCAACTGAAAGCCCCACTCTGGAAATCCCCATCCCCCCAAGTCCCCTGAGCGGAGTTAAAGGGAGTGGTCTCTAACAGGTATTCGCTCTTCCCTTATTGCTGGTTTTAACAGTACGCCTCCCGGAGCCTCCGCCTTCTTACAAAAATGCGATGATAAGCATCGACCAACTCGATGGAGCGTTATCGCCCCATCTGCTAAAAACTCCCCTCACCTCCATGCCTCCCCTGAGACAAGATGGACTCCATTAAAGATTTTATGCCCCTGTTCGGTTCGATATTGGGAATTTTGATCACCGGGGCGATCGGCGTCCTCACCTACACCTGGCAGGAAAACACTAAGCGCAAGGTGGACCTGGTGCGCCGACGTCAGGAGCTGTACGAAAAACTGAACAGTGCGTTGTTTGGGCTGATGCTCGCCAAGAATCGGGCAGAACGCAGCATCGTCCTGGCAGATATTGAAAAGGCATGGCTGTTTGCCTCTGATGAGACCCTGGATGCCATCTTTGGATACATGAAGGTCTATGATCGCTGGTGGACCGAGGGCGGCGGGGATGTCCTGTCCCTGATCAAAACCAATCCCCAGGCGAGACGCGAAATTGCAGAGGGGCTGGGCAATATTTTCCTGGCAATGCGGAGAGACCTCCGAGCGACCAGCGTCTCCAGCAACATCAGCAAAAGCTATATGCAGTTCTACAACTGTGGTTTGCTGGACCCCTTTGGCGATCGCCCCTCGGCAGAATTACAGGACAATTCCTCCAACGAGCAGCCCTCCCAATCAACCAAATCCTCTGCTGGGGAAAGCTCTAAGCCCGAACCGTTCCTCCAGGAGCAGTTGATTGAAGGGAATCCCTGACCGAAACGACCTTAAACACGATCACCCTTCGAGCGATCAATCCGAAACAACCACACCATTAACGCCACCACTCCAATCTGAAGCGCAAAATTGGGCAAAGCATCACCCACATCCCGCCCCGCAATCAATTGGGTGAAAAAAATAAACGCCCCAATCAAGCCCGACGCTCCAAAGGCAAAATAAACAAACTTCCTTAACCCCCGATAGGGGGCTTTTGCTTCTGCCCGGAGTCGGGCAAAGCGCTCCGGGTCAGTGTCTCGAAGAGACGGCTTAGAGGGTGAACGGCTTGGATCAGTCATGCAATCAGCCTACCATAACCCCCGCTTACCGCTAGGATGAACTGTCTGCCAGTTCGTGCGGGCCGAAGCAAGCTGTTCATCGGTGACCTTTGCCCCCGTCAGGTCAGCGCCACAGAGGTTCGCCCCCCGCAGGTTGGCATTGCTGAGGTAGGCGTAGCTCAGATCCGCTCCCCGCAGATCTGCTCCCTGTAGATCGGCGTGACTCAGGTAAGCCCGTGCCAGATTGGCATTTTTCAGTGCTGCCTGGTTCAGGCTAGCCCGTCCAAAATCTGCATTGAACAGGTTGGCCCCTTGCAGATTCACTTTGTGTAACCTGGACTGATGGAAGTTCGCCCCCGCCAGAGTCACCCTTGCCAGATTAAGCAGGCTCAGGTCGTGAAACGTAAAATCACGTTTGCCTTTCGCGTAGGCCGCCATCAACCCATCCACCGCAATCTTGGTAATTGGCCCAGAGTTGCCAGAAGCATTGCTTGCAGGATTCCTGGGCTGAATTTGCGTTCTCTCGGCGGTTGCAGCAACGGGACGCTGAGGAGTGACTCGTCGCCCGGAGCTATGGGCGAAGCCAGTATTCTCAGACATGGGTTTGCCAGCATTGCGGGCACGGATGGCAGCAGCCAGTCGGGCGTTAGGGGAAGAAGTCCCAACCAGGCGATCGCTCAACTCGTTCGAAGATGGCCCTTGAGTATCACCTGGTCTGGAGGTACCGGAACGACCTGGCCTCACCATACTCTGTGCCAGACTATCGAGGTAAGGTTCCAGATCCAGTGCTCGCAGTACTTCACCCGCGTTTTGGTAGCGGTGCCGGACGGAAACCTCCAGCATCTTCTTCAACACCCCTGCAAAGTGATCGCTGATATGGATTTGCTCCCGCCACATCATTTCCCCTGTCGCCGGATCATAGTCCAGGTCTTTTGGCGACTTTCCTGTCAACAGGTAAATGCAGGTGACGCCAAGCGCATAGATATCACTGGCATAGACCGGGCGCATTGCCATCTGTTCAGGCGGGGCGTAGCCAGGAGTTCCAATCGCGTAGGAGGTCAATGCTGTCTGCTCCGAAGCGCCCGCCCGTATCGGGTTCACCTGATCCTTGACCGCCCCGAAGTCAATCAGCACCAGTTTCTTATCCTGAGCGCGGCGGATCAGGTTGGCGGGCTTGATATCCCGGTGAATCACCTGGTTGGAATGGATATACTGCAGCATGGGCAGCACCTCACTGAGGAACTGCTTCACTCCCGCTTCGCTAAATGGCCCGTTTTGCTTTACCTCCTGTTGTAGCGTTGCGCCGCTGATATACTCTTGAACCAGGTAAAATTCCTGATTCGCCTCAAAGTAATCCAGCAATCTGGGCACCTGGGGATGGTTGCCAATTTTACCAAGGGTTTTCGCCTCACGCTTAAACAGGTCACGAGCCATCTGCAACACATTGGGCGAGGAAGCAGCAGGCCGCAACTGTTTAATGACGCAGTAGGGACTCCCAGGCAACGATTCATCCTTTGACAGGAAAGTAGCGCCGAAGCCACCCTGCCCTAAGGAGTGAACCACTCTGTAGCGATCGCGCAGCAGTAATTTAGAACCGCAAGCCTGACATAGCTCGGTGTGGATCAGATTTTCTGGATGTGGGCAGGCAGGATTTAGACAGTAGCTCATTCGGCAACACTCAGATGAGGTGGACCGCCGGATGTCATCGTCTCAAGGAGACATTAACACCTTATCTTTCTTCAATTATCTTTCCAATATTTTGCAGATGTAGTGCAATTCTTGCGGGAAATCCCTTTAAGAGTTGCTAAAGTTCGCTCCATTTTGCTTGAAATCCCGGTGAAAGCCCATAGAAATACGGGTATCACACAAAAACAATGTAACAAAAGGGGGTCTCACCCCCTACGGACAGCCGTGCTTATCGTCTCTCACCTTTGAGTCATCATGCAATCAGAAAAGAAGACTTTGAGCTACCATCACACCTCATTCTTCATGCCAGCTTCAGAATCTCCGGGCAATTGTTGACCGAAAGCTGTCTGAAGCGGCATCAGGGCAGAACAGTACTCCCCCAGGCAATCAGTTGGGTGTCACTCAGCGGTGTAGGAAGCACTATAAAATATGAAGCAGACAAAACGTTTATCGCGCCTCATCAGGTCGCAACAATAGGCAATGCGGATTTCTCTAAATTGGCTGCGGGAATTGGTTGATATCACCCTGCCCCCAGAAGAACTGGCAGATACCCTGACGATGGCCGGGTTTGAAGTCGAGGAAATTGAAGATCGGCGTACCTGGGCAGAGGGTGTGGTTGTCGGACGAGTCATTGATCGCCAGCCCCATCCCAATGCCGACAAGCTCAGTGTCTGTAAGGTTGATATTGGTGCGAAGGAACCATCGACCATTGTCTGTGGTGCCGCGAATGTGCGAGCGGACATCTATGTGCCTGTGGCTACTATTGGAACATTTCTACCCAAAATCGCTCCCGATGGCCTCAAAATCAAACCCCGGAAGCTACGAGATGTGCCCTCAGAGGGCATGATCTGCTCCCTCGCTGAACTGGGGTTGAGTAAGGAGTCTGAGGGGATCCACATTTTTCCACAGGATCAGTTACAGGTTGGCGCAGATGCGCGCCCTCTTCTGGGTCTGGATGACATCGTTCTAGATTTGACCTCCACTGCAAACCGGGCCGATGCTCTTAGCATGGTTGGGATTGCGCGGGAAGTTGCTGCATTAACGGGAGCCAAGCTCCATCTTCCAGAGGTACCTGAGATTCCGGTGCAACCACTGTCTAAAGAGTTATCTATCCGGATCTCCGAAACCAGTGCCTGCCCGATTTATATCGGCACCGTTGTCAGTGGAGTAGCGATCGCCGCTTCTCCTGATTGGCTTCAGCGCAAGCTCCAGGCAGCAGGCACCCGCCCCATCAACAACGTCGTTGATGTCACCAACTATGTGCTTCTGGAATGGGGCCAGCCGCTGCACGCGTTTGACCACGATCGCCTCCAGACAATTGGGGGGGGGGGAAACATTACTATCGGTGTGCGCGTTGCGAACGTTGGGGAAACCCTCAAGACCTTGGATGGCCAGGAGCGTGCCCTGGTTGAACAGAACCTGTTGATTACTGCCAACGATCAACCTGTAGCACTGGCTGGAGTCATGGGTGGTGAGAATAGTGAGGTCTATGACGGCAGCCATAACCTGGTGCTGGAGGCGGCCTGGTTTGATCCCGCGACGATCCGCCGCTCGGCCCGGCCTCTGGCACTGCGTACTGAGGCGTCTTCACGCTATGAAAGGGGGGTAAATCAGGCTGAACTATATCTGGCCTGTCGTAGAGCACTGCAACTGATCCTGGAAGTTGCAGGTGGGACAGTCGGGGTGCAGGCAATTTCTGACACGCGTCCCGGTCAGGCGATTGCAACTCGAACCATTGAATTGCGGTTGGATCGCGTGAATCAGGTTCTGGGGCCGATTGAGTTGGGTGATGAAGAAAAC
>JBIKWV010000148.1:0-8001 GCA_044356135.1 Elainellaceae cyanobacterium | reverse complement strand
CAAACTCAAGGGCTTTCAAGGTTAACTTCCTGCTTAATTCCCTAAACGCCGCTGGTGTGGATGGTGGATCATCTGCAAACTGAAAACAGGGTCAAAAAACCAGAATGCATCCAGCGTGAACGGTGCAGAAGGAGTGACCAGTTTCAGAAAACCTATTCACTTGTGTGCATGAACTGCCTGGAAATCGACAGATGAATACTCAATCACCCCCACCTGCACAATGGCAAGAAGCGCTCGATGATCACATTGAACCAGATTTTTACATGAACCCGAATCACCATACGCTTCAAGCTGTGGTGCAACAGTTTTCGGTGGATCAGCAGGCCGATACCCCGTGGATTATCTGGCTATTGGAAAACCCTGACAGTGCGATCGCCCTCCCCGGAAAGATTGATCTCTACGGACATGATTGCCTCCATGCAATTCTCAATCGAGGACATGCTCCTGCTGATGAAGCCTTTATTCTTGGTTTTACGATGGGAAATGATACTCAAGCAACCTGGCTGCATAAACTTTTGTTCAAGCTAATTTCCGTTACTCTGTATCCCAGAAAATATCGCTTCTCGTGGAAAGACCTTCATCTTTTTGATTCTGGGTTTGCCTACGGACGGTCTTTACAGGCAAGGAATTTGAATCAACTCGACTTTAGCACTTATCAACATCAAACAGTTTCCCAGGTAAGGAAACAGTTGGGGATCTCCAAAGCAAATAAAATCGAGCGATCGCAGTCTCTCTGCTTACCATGCCCCCAGCAGTGACGACCAGACCTGTTGCCACCAGGGCATCAACTGGCTCTGCACCTGGGGAAGTCGGTGGCGAATATCCTGAATCTTCCACCCGGTTAACCGCGACAGAGTTTGGGCTTCCTGTTCCTGGCGCTGGCGCAGCGAACGGCGATACTCCCGTCCACCAGGACAGTCCAGCCCACCGGTGAAGGGATGCCGGAGAATGTAGCGTCCCTGGAAAAAATCCTGATTGCGCGTTTGCTGAAACATCAGGTCTTCCGGGAACTTATCACGGGTGTAGCGCACATGCAGCCGGGTCAAAAATACATTGGTGGGTGCGTCCGATCGCTGCCAGAATACGCCCGCCTGCCGCAATTCTTCTGGATTCAGGGGATCCGCAGAACAGGGGTCACAGCCCCCCATATTCCAGGCGTATTCCATAAACGCGATATTCCTGCCTTCGCGGGTATAACTGGTCTGAAACATGTCTTTGTAGAAAGTGCTGAACTCGTCTTTGACAAACACGGGAATCTCTGTATTCGAGGGAATTTTGACCGTGCGATAGTTGGAGGCTTCCACCTGCCCCTCTGGTGACAGCAGATAGACGATCAGATCCTGCTCAGTCTGGGCATTCACCATTCCCAGGCGGATAGGCAGCATGAAGCGGGGTGAGTCATAGGCGATCTGGAGCGGACGCAGGGACTGATAGCCCGATGTCTCAAATTCTTCCAGGTTGACCTTCGCCACAAAGAACTTCATGCCTTGGCGGATGTAGGGGCGCAGCAGTTGTCTGGCTCCCCTGGGAATGCGATAGCCATTCTGCACCAGCCAGGTTTCCAGCCCTCCTGACTCTCTGGCGCTCAAAATCAGGATGTCGTACTCCCCGACCGTAAATTGAGACTCAACGGTCACCCCCAGCGCCGCATCTCGCTGTCGATTCCCCCCTCGCTGAGCGATGCCCGCTGATTCCATTGCGGCAGACGGGGCGGGGGCATACAGCACTGGGGCACAAGGATCGGGGTCAAAGTATTCCACCAGTCGGGGCGCACTGAATGCATCCAGTCGCTGAATGATCTGGGGATTGGCCACTTTGACCTGATTCTCCTGCAACACCACGGGCACTGGAACAACCAGGGCAAAATCTTTGATTTCTCCCTGGTAATCGTTGGCCATCGTCAGAATGGTGTGATTACCGCTGCGGGCGATCGCCACCTGAGAAGCGCGATTATACAGACTGGCATCGGCTTTGGCCACATAAAAACCGCAGAAAGCCCAGGCTCTGGGAGCAATCCACAGACAGCCAATAATGACGGTCAATGAAATCAGGAAGCGAATGATGATTTTCATGGCAGGTGATGGAGACGTAATAGAAACAGAAACGATAAATACCCTGCTTCAGACCCCGATTTCGATTGATTGACGCGAGTTTGGGACAGACTGGTTCCACTCAAATCGAGACGCAGAAAACCATCGATCGAGCAACAGCGTCAGGGGTGCCAGAGCAAACAACGCCCACAGCACGGCGGTCGATACAAAGAAATAATTGCGCAGAACAAAGGTAAGCACTGCGATCGCGATCGCCCACACAACTCTTCCCACACGGGCATTAGGGATGGTGCGTGGATCGGTCATCATAAACAGCGCAAAGACCAGCAGCGATCCATTCATCAGTCGATGCGCCCAGACATCCCAGGTCCAGCCCAGCCAGACATTGCGCAGGGCTTCCAGCGCCGCGTAGCTACCCAGAAAGGCCACCGTCGTATCCCACCGTCCGACTCGCTGCAAGACCAGTCCTCCCGTGCTAAGGAACAGGAGCGCACACCAGGCTTCTTCCCCCCACTGTCCCGGTGAAACCCAGCCATCGGGAGTCAGCATCAGCGCCGCAAGAATGCCAAAGTTTGTCGGGTTAAACAGGTGTTTGCCCTGCACCCGCAGCAGGAATTTGCTGGCGATCGCCAAAAAACCAGCCAGCATCATCGTGCTGTAGTGGTCTGCCCGGAACAAAAGGATCAGCCCCAGGGCGGTGATCAGGGCGCTGGGCAGCGAGTTCAGAAAGATGCCAGAGGATTGCAGAATGGCACCCTGGAGAGTTTCCGTTGGCTGGTCGGGGGGAACATCTTCAGTGCTGAGTGGTTCACGCCTCCAGGTCGTCCATAGGGTAAACAGCCATTGCGTCAGGAGGCAGGTGGCGATCGCAGCAACCATCATGCCCGGTCGCAGTGTCCAGTCTCTGGTCCCCACACCCGCCAGCAGAAAGACCGACAGGAAACAAATCTGATAGATTCGAGCGTCAGTAGAGGACATAGCGCAACCAGCAGCGTGAGTGGATGGCGCTATTATGTCCAGCTCAAATGAAATGCTGGCGATCGTTACCGTTTTTGTAACCTGCCATTTCCGGTTTCAGTTTTTGCGGTGGGGGTATGGGACAACTCTCACCAGCCTACAATTACCCACCACATCAAACACCCAATCGCCACTGTCGCCAAATGCTGAGGCAGCAAATTCTTCAGTGGTTGACGGGCGATCTTCTGCGTCAGAAAGATGCTGAGCCAGACGGTGGCAATCAGACAGACGCCTTGTAGAAAAGCGATTACAGCGGGGTGGGCGACAGCAACGGGCATTCCAGCACCACTGAAGCCGAAGGTGGCCAGGGTGACTGGCACCACCCGGCCTGCTTCCGTCAGACCCAGCCGCAAGTAATGGGCCAGGTTGCCGCCCAGCACCAGTGGCAGGTAACCGTAGGCAAGTTCCACAAAGGGGCGGGGTTTGGGGGTGCGGTTCAGCAGGCGCAGGAGGATATGGGTGAGGAGGGCGATCGCCCCCGGCAGCGCCAGCGCCAGCACCGAAAATCCGGCGTGGATCCAGTCATTTGCCAACCCGGATTCTGGTAAACCAACCCAGGCGAAGATTTCCGGGAGGCGATGCAGGAACACCGCGCCAAACAGGAGAAACAGCAGGCAGACTTCGTGGGCAGTGGGTTTGTGGGTCGTCCACAGCTCAATGCCGGGAGGCCGCAGGTTGAGTTCGACGGAGTGGTGGGGGCAGGCTTTCAGGCAGGTCATACACAGCACGCAATCCCGGTTGTCCTGGAGTTGAGCAGGGTGAGAATAGACGGGACAGCCCCCAGTCTCCTGTCCCTCTCCTTTCTGGGAACCACCCTTGTAGCACTGATAGGTATTGCAGGTGGCGGAACAAATCCCCTGCTGTGCCCGCAGCTCAATCATCGACAGTTTGGCAAACATGCCATTCATTCCGCCGATCGGGCAGAGGTAGCGACACCAGAAGCGCCGTTCAAACAGCAGCGAGAATACGACCGCTCCTGCTGTGATCAGCAGCAGTAGACAGGCCGACAGGTAGGCGGTATTTTCTAAGTCCCAGATTTCCTCCCACAGCAGGATCAGGGTGAACAGGCCAAACAGGAACCAGCCGCCCCACTTTTCGGCCTCCGGGCGTGACCAGGACAGTAGCTTGCGGGGAAACAGCCTGAGCGAAAGCTTCTGCACCAGCTCGCCATAAATCATGAATGGGCAGAAGGCACACCAGAGCCGTCCGACAAAGGGAAAACTGATCAGGATCAGCATCCACCACCAGGCCCAGAAGAAATTCAGCGCAATGTTGGCGTCCCGGTTCTGCGGCCCCAGAAACAGCACCGCTAGCACGAGGGCAAACAAGGTGAGTGTGAAGCCGTAGTTAATGCGATCGGGGTACCAGGGACTGCGGAGAAACTGACGCAGACGAGGGTAGGTATGCAGCAGATTAATGCGGAAACGACGGCTCTTCTCACCCGTAGACCAGAACAGTTCTTCGGTGAGGACGGGCGCACAATTGGACTGAATAATCGCCCGCTCAACCATGCCCTCCAGCTCCGCCAGATTGCCGGGGAAATCGTAGCTCTGGAGGCGACGAATGGCCTCTGGGGCGACCTGAGGTTTGGTCAATCCTTTCCGACTACAGTAGAGGCTGATGTAGTAGGTGACATGGGCGGCGATGTCCGCTTTTCCCACGCGCACGGGTGGCACCTTGATGTTGTGGCCGATGTTGCCCGCCTGATCAATTTTGGGCAGGGTGCGCTCGGCGTTCATAATGATGCGAGCTTCCGAACGGCGTGGCTCTGGCAGAGGATCTCCTTCACGGGGGACGGGCCGATACTCTCCCGTTTTCAACAGATGGGCGATCGCCCCCTCCAAACTCTTCGGCAAATCCTGCGCATTGTTCAATATCAGCGTGCCCCGGCCCAGCCATTCCAGCAGTCCCGGTTTGCTCCCCTCCCGGCCAAACAGGTCTGCACCATTGGCTTGCAGAGCGTCACAGTTGATTTTGATCAGGGGTTGCTGGCGATCGCTCCCCCCAAAATGGATCAGTGCCCCCACATTGTCTTTCCCCAGCCCCGGCTCCCCAAAGATCAGGACGGGTTGGCGATCGCTCTGGGCTTTTTTAATAGCCTGCCGCAGCCGCACCGCGTAGCGACTGGAGCCAACAATTCCCTGCCGTACTTTGGGCACCAGATAGGGGCGCAGTGTCATCTGACGTTCCTGCTCGAAGGCCAGTTGGGAGGTAACCTGACTCAGTTCTGCGGCCAACTGTCGGGAAAAGATGCGGTTGATTTCTGGGAAACGGCCAGCAAGTTTGATCACCTCCTCACGGGGAATCGCCCACAGTTCGCTATCGGTGAGGGTGATGACGGTCTGTTCTGCCGGACGATCAAGCAGGATCTCCCGCAGGTAGACGATAGAACCGGGGAGCAGACTGGACGCATTGGCAAGGCTGTTAGGGCTGGTGCGATAGCTCTCCAATCGTCCCGATCGAAGAATATAAACGGCGGGGGGCAGGGTGTCCTCCAGCAGCAGGCGGCGATTTTCCTGCACCTGCCGCGACTCTACGAGGGCGGCGATCGCCACCAGCAGTTCCTCCGACAGTTCGCCAAACTGCGTTTGCTGCCGCAGCCATTCGAGACGCTCTGTCCCACTTGTCCCCTGTAGCCCTGATGCTTCCATA
Source organism: Elainellaceae cyanobacterium (assembly GCA_044356135.1). Classification (GTDB taxonomy): domain Bacteria; phylum Cyanobacteriota; class Cyanobacteriia; order Elainellales; family Elainellaceae; genus CAZVXA01. The sequence goes on along the minus strand of JBIKWV010000148.1, from coordinate 2,281 downwards.
AATCCTTCTATCTGGGTGATTCGCTCGTGCAGTCGCCCATTCTCAGACTACGGTATTGTGGTTTGCTGCCGGGAAGGTGAAATTAAACTTACAGCGCTATAGCTAAGTACTGGACTTTTGACTAAATCGCGCCATTTTTCCCGAAACCCTGATGGAGTCAGGGTTTCGGGAAAAATGGCGCTCAAATTAAATATGCCGCGAAACGCCCTCTCAGAGGGCGTTTCGCGGCATTACAGGAAAAATAGTTAAAACTCCAGTACTTAGGCGAGAATGGCTCCCACGAGCAGCACGAGGGCAGATGACCACACCCGCTTGGAAAACAGCGACGCAAACGTTACGATCAGGGGTATAAATTCTTTCGGTAGCAAGCTCATCAGGATTTTTTCAACAATGCTTTCCTGATCTTGCTACTTTTCCTCATGTCTCAGATGGGTAAAGTCCAGCTAAGGCTTTTGTTCAAATCTCTGGTTTCAAATCACGCTCCATCAGAGCCTCAACTGCCTGCTGGGGAGTAATTTTTCCCTGGAGTAAGAGCGCAACCTGAAAGGCGATCGGTACGGCAATCCCTTCTTTATGGGCAACTTCAACCAGAACCTGAGCGGTGTTCACCCCTTCAGCGGTGCCTTCAAGAGTAGCCAGCACCTGATCGAGAGATTTTCCTTGAGCTAATCCGATACCCACCTGATAGTTGCGGCTGAGATTGCTGTTACAGGTGGCCAGCAGGTCGCCCAGTCCCGAAAGGCCATAGAAAGTTTCGGCCTCGCCGCCTAACCGGGTGCCGATGCGGATCATTTCGGGGAGGGCGCGGGTGATCAGGGCGGCTTTGGCGTTGGTGCCAAGTTGTAGTCCATCGCAGACGCCAACAGCGATCGCAATCACATTCTTCAGGGTGCCGCCCAGTTCGGTTCCGGTCGGGTCTTGATTGGTGTAGACCCGAAAGCGATCGCTGGCGAAGACCTGCTGCACCTGTTGAGCGGCTGGCCTGACTCGACTGGCGGCGACGGTTGCGGCTGGGAGACCTGCGGCAATTTCTTTTGATAAGTTGGGGCCAGAGAGCACAACAACCGGGTTGTGAGGAAGGGCCGATCGCCAGAGTTGGGACGGCGTTTGTCCGGTGGCGCGATCCAGCCCTTTGGTGGCGCTGACGAGAATGACGGATTCCGGTAAGGGATTTTGCCTGAGCTGTTCTGCCAGTTCCGTTACTCCCTTCATAGACACCGCTGAAACAATCACCGCTGTGCCGTCGAGTGCTGCCGGAAGCGTCAGCGCTCCCCGCCGAGACCATAGCCGCACATCGTGGACGTTTCGCAGGGCCAGCATCGCCAGGGTCGAACCCCAGGCACCGGCACCAAGGACAGTTAGGGAAGCAGGCATCCGGGGAGAAGTCGATTCCAAGTGCCCTACCCCAAAACGATTGCCTGCAGCAGAGAAACATCGACCGGAGCAGGCAGCATTTCGCCACGGAAGTCGAGGATCTGCACGAGAACCAGGTAGGCAATGCTGAGCAGAAGGGCGATCGCCCCCGTTAGAATAGCCACTACTTTTGAACGATTCATAGCCGCCTGCCAGAGAGATTTCAAAGGAGCATTGAAGGGGAAGCGGATAGCCGATTACTCCCTTTCAGGACTGCAAATACGCCGTCTCATTTTTCCAGAGTGACACAAATCTTGCCCAATTCGGGCATTAATAGAGAGTGACTGAACTTGAAAGAGTGTTTGACTCATTCACTCCTATGGATACTGCCGCTAAGCCCTCCCATCTGTCAGTGATTAGTGATCGCCCCACGGTTGTTGAAACCTATCAACTCCGCAAATCTTACCGCACCGGATTCTGGCTCAATCAGAAAGTCGAAACGCTGAAAGGATGCACGCTACGAATCCACCAGGGAGAGACGTTTGGCCTGCTGGGTCAGAATGGCGCAGGCAAAACAACGTTGCTCAAGATTTTGCTGGGCATTACCCGCCCCAGTGCAGGAACTGGAATGCTTCTGGGACATGGGTTGGGCGATCGCCGCGTGAAGCAGCGGGTGGGCTACCTGCCAGAAAATCCCTATTTTTATGACTACCTGACGGGCTGGGAGTTTTTGCAATACGCCGCTGGTCTGTTTCAGATCCCTGCCGAGGTGCAGCATAGGCGCATTCCCGAACTGCTGGAAATGGTGGGACTGGCTCAGTCCTCGGCTCGTAAGAAGCAATTACGACAGTATTCCAAGGGAATGTTGCAGCGAGTGGGTATGGCCCAGGCGCTAATCAATGACCCGGAGGTGGTGTTTCTGGATGAA
>JBIKWV010000147.1:0-8005 GCA_044356135.1 Elainellaceae cyanobacterium | reverse complement strand
AAAATCATATTTCAAATCAGCAACGCCGGAATGGGAACTGATGGAATGGGAATGATTGCTGTAGACCGTCATGGATCTAACGATTAACCTCGACACTCAATCTGCTCAAACCCTGCAACAGCAACTCTATGAGGAACTGCGGCAGGCCATTCTGACCGGAAGACTGCTGCCCCGACAAAAAATTCCCTCCACCCGATCGCTCTCCCAATCCCTCGGTATCTCCCGCACCACCGTTACCCAGAGCTACGACCAGCTTCTCAGCGAAGGCTACCTGGAGAGCATCGTGGGTTCAGGCACCTACGTCTGCGCTCAGATTCCCGATGATCTGCTGCATTCCGATCCAGTTCAACACGCACCGCCGCCGCCCCCTGCCTCCATCAGACTCTCCAGCTATGGCGATCGCCTCCACCACACCCCTTTCACCCTGCAACCCTCCCCGGAACACCCCATCAGCTTTCGCTACGGACAACCTGCGCTCCACCATTTTCCCGTCGCACTCTGGCGCAAATTGCTCTCCCGCTACTGTATGACCAGTTCAGAATGGCTGGACTATGCAACCGATTTTCAGGGCTACCCACCCCTGCGGCAGGCGATCGCCCAGTACCTCGCCCGCGCCCGCGCAGTCCGCTGTGATCCCAACCAGATCATCATGACCAACGGCACCCAGCAGGCACTGGATCTGGTGATGCGACTGTTGATAAATCCGGGCGATCGCATTGCCATCGAAGATCCCGGCTACCTCAGCGCCCGTCGCATATTCCTCAGTCACGGCGCTCAACTTGTTTCCATTCCGGTGGATGAGTCGGGCCTGCTGGTCAACAACCTGACGGATTTTCCCTCAGAATCCCTCCGCCTGGTGTACGTCACACCATCGCACCAATTTCCAACGGGATCAACGCTGTCCCTCGCTCGCCGCCTGGAACTGCTGGCCTGGGCACAGCACCATCGTGCTCTGATTCTGGAGGACGACTACGACAGCGAATACCGCTATGGTGACCGCCCCATTCCTGCGCTCCAGGGACTCGATCGCCACCACTCAGTGATCTACATTGGCACTTTCTCTAAGGTTCTGTTCCCTTCCCTACGAATCGGCTATCTGGTGGTTCCACCGTCGCTGGTGTCGCTATTTGCTCAGGCGAAATGGTTGGGCGATCGCCAACTCCCTCTTCTCGAACAGCAGGTGTTGACCGAGTTTATCGAGGCGGGTCATTTGGAGAGCCACATTCGAAAGATGCGATCGCACTACGACCAGTTACGACAAACGCTGGTACAGTGCTTGCGAGAATATTTTGGAGAACGGGCGCTGATCTTTGGAGAGAAGGCAGGAATTCACCTGATGGTGCGGCTGCACACGCAGTGGAGCGATGGCGAAATCATGGAACGAGCCGCTCAGACCGGAGTGGGGATGATGTCGGCGCAACCATTTTATGTTCATTCTGGCGCTCGGGGGGAATTTATCTTTGGGTATGGGGATTTAGACGAGGAACAGATTACTGAGGGAATTGCGCGATTAGCGCAGGCGCTGGAAATCCATCAGTAGAACTCAAACCGAGAGCTGTTGGTGTGGGCGCGAAGCGCCCCACACCAACAGCTCTCGGTTTAGTTCTGCGATGCAGGACTAGTAGCACAGAATTAGAATCCACTGTACATTAGAACTAATCGCGCTGGTGCGCTTCGCAGTTCTCTAAAGGGGCGATCGCTCATGACAGCTCTCTCCACTGCACCTCCAACCACCGAAATCTTCTACCCCTCTGGAGACGGGGAACCCGTGGCCGAAACCTTCGATCATCTGTACGCCTTACTGGTCACACTGGAGGTGCTGCGGCAGTACGTTGCTGGACAGCAGGCCACCGTTCTGGGCAACCAGTTCCTCTACTATTCCCAGGGATATCCCAAACTGCGGGTGGCTCCCGATGTCATGGTCATCTTCAACGTTGAACCGGGCGGACGGGACAACTACAAAATCTGGGAAGAAAGCGAAGTCCCCAGCGTCATCTTTGAGTTCACCTCTGAGGGAACCCGCAACCAGGACGATAGCTTTAAGATGATGCTCTATGAGCAATTGGGCGTTAAAGAATACTGGCAGTTTGATCCCAGAGGGGAATGGATCCCCGAACAGTTGCGGGGCTACCGCCTCCATGTCGATTTCTATGAACCCATCACGGATGGGCAGAGCGAACCACTCAAGTTACGAGTCGCCGTTGAGAATAAAATCCTTGGATTTTATCGCCTCGATACCGGAGAGAAACTGCTGATCCCCGAAGAAATGGCAGAGGCGCTGCGCCAGGAAGTTCTGGCACGACGGGAGGCAGAAGCCCGTGCCGAGGAAGAGCGGCAGCGTGCTGAGGAAGAGCGGCAGCGTGCTGAGGAAGAGCGGCGACGGGCAGAAGCACTGGAGGCTCAGCTTGCCCGCTATCGGGAGCGATTTGGGGAATTACCCGAATAGGGAATTGCTTCCTCCGGTAAATTTGATGTAACATAGCGGTCAGTTCAGCGAAACTGATCATGAGCACTCAGCAGCACACTCTACATCTCCTGGCCAGCCGACTGTGTGGGCTGGTACTGCTGCTGCGCCCCGGGCGCAACTAACTTCTGCCTACTTCTCATCTTTTGCTTGCCGCTTGTGAATCGGAATTTTCCTGTGCGGCTATAGTCATCCGACACAACTCATTGGGGACATTTGCATTGTGGGGTGGGCATCTTGCCCGCCCGGTGTTCTAGGCGGGCAAGATGACCGCCCCACAATGAAGAGCACTGAAGTGATGACATCACTTTCGCTGTGTCAGCCCCTGCGAAACACTCCCTCCAGAACATCTGTAACGAACAGAGGAGCTTATGCAACTGAACCGATTCCCTGGACTGCGACTGTGGGTGGGTTGTCGGGCACAATTTGCGTGGCATCCCGGCAACCCAATGACTGTGAGAAAAGCGATCGCTCCTACGGGGAGCTGCGAAACACCCATCCCTTTGAAAACTATCGCAACCGCCACCACAAACATTAACCATCATCGAAAACGAAGGAAATCTGTATCATGTTGACGAATCCCGCTCAGAAATATCGTGCCTTTGCCCCGATCAATCTCCCCGATCGCACCTGGCCAAATACAACGATGACGCATCCCCCCGTCTGGCTTAGCACCGACCTGCGCGACGGCAACCAGGCGTTGATTGAACCGATGAATGTGCAGCAAAAACTGCGTCTGTTCAACCTCCTGGTCCAGATTGGCTTCAAAGAAATTGAGGTGGCCTTTCCCTCTGCATCGCAGACCGACTTTGACTTCGTTCGCACCCTGATCGAGCAAAAACTGATCCCTGACGATGTCACAATTCAGGTGCTCACCCAGGCGCGTGAAGACCTGATTCGCCGCACGTTTGAGTCCTTGCAGGGGGCCAAGCGGGCGATCGTCCATGTCTACAACGCCACGTCTCCAATCTTCCGTCGAGTGGTGTTCAAAAAGAACCGTGAGGAGACGATTGCACTGGCGGTCTCTGCGGCGAAGTTGATCAAAGACCTGGCGGCAGAGCGTCCCGAAACCGAATGGCGCTTCGAGTATTCTCCAGAAACCTTCACCGCCACAGAACTCGACTTTGCGCGGGACATCTGCAATGCCGTGCTGGAAGTGTGGCAACCGACGCGCGATCGCACCGCCATTATCAACCTGCCCGCCACCGTCGAAGTTGCCACCCCCAACGTGTTTGCCGACCAGATAGAGTGGATGCACCGTCATCTGGCCTACCGAGAGAGCGTGGTGCTGAGCGTCCACCCGCACAACGACCGGGGATGTGCGATCGCCGCCACAGAACTGGCCCAGATGGCCGGAGCTGACCGCGTGGAAGGCTGTTTGTTTGGCAATGGGGAACGCACCGGAAATGTGGATCTGGTGACGCTTGCATTGAATCTCTATACCCAGGGCATTCATCCTGGTTTAGATTTTTCCAATGTCAACAGTGTGGCTCAGGTCATCGAAGACTGCACGAATTTACCGATTCATCCGCGTCATCCCTACGTGGGCGATCTCGTCTTCACAGCGTTCTCCGGTTCGCATCAGGACGCCATCAAAAAGGGCTTCGCCGCCCAGCAGAAAGACGCTCTGTGGGAGATGCCTTACCTGCCGCTTGATCCTGCTGATGTCGGTCGCACTTACGAGTCGGTAATCCGCGTCAACAGCCAATCTGGCAAGGGCGGGATTGCGTTCCTGCTGGAGCGAGACTACGGTCTGGTGTTGCCCCGACGCCTACAAATGGAATTCAGTCGAGTTGTCCAGCAGGCAATGGACGCCAGCGGACAGGAAATGGCACCAGAGGATCTGTGGAACCTGTTTGAGCAGGAGTATTTGCAGGCGGTTTCTCCCTTCAAATATCTCAGCTACGAACTCAACACGGTGGAGGATGTGCAGGCGATCGCCCTCCATCTACAAACTGTTGATGATATCGTAACCCTGAAAGGCACGGGAAATGGTCCGATTGATGCCATCATTCATGCGTTAAATCATCAACTGAACATGGAACTGACCATTCGGTACTATGAGGAGCATTCCTTGAGCCAGGGCAGTGATGCGAGGGCGATCGCCTATGTGGAGATCGCGGACGGTGGTGAATCTGTACACGGTGTCGGCATTCACGCCAATATCGTGACCGCTTCGCTATTGGCGATTCTCAGCGCAGTGAATCGCACTTTGAGGTAGTCGAGGAGTGAAAAGATCCCCGGCATCTTTAAAGATGCCGGGGATCTGCGTTGGGGCAAACCGTTCTACTCGCTAACAGTCCCCCCTCAATCAGCGCCCATCCACCCATCCACCCATCCACCCATCCACCCATCCACCCATCCACCCATGCCCCCCTCCCCCGACGCCCGTCAACACGCCCCCGCCACCCAGCGCAACCGCGAACCCATCCTTCAGGTTCTCCGCGAGGTTCTTCCCAGCAATGGAACTGTCCTGGAAATCTCCAGCGGCACCGGAGAACACGCCGTTTTCTTCGCGCCCCAGTTTCCCACACTGAACTGGCTTCCCTCCGACCCCAACCCGATCGCCAGAGCCAGCATCAACGCCTGGAGAGCCGACCGACCGTCGGAGAATCTGTTTCCGGCGATCGCCCTCGACACCCAAACTCCCCTCTGGCCCGTCGAACAGCAGCCCTCACCAGAAGAGTTAAGTGGTCTGGATTTGCAGGAGAAGCCGATTCGGGCGATCGTCAATATCAATATGATCCACATCTCCCCCTGGTCGGCCTGTCTGGGATTAATGGCAGGGGCAGGGCGTATCCTGCCGCCCGGAGGCATGCTGTACCTGTATGGCCCTTACAAGCAGCAGGGACAGCATACCGCCCCCAGCAATGCTGCCTTTGACGAGAGTCTGCAAATGCAAGACCCGGAGTGGGGGGTGAGGGATCTAGAAGCGGTAATCGCGGCTGCGGCAGAAGAAGGTTTTTCACTCGTTAAAACGGTGGCGATGCCTGCAAATAACCTGTCGGTGGTGTTTTGCAGGTAATGCGAATCAGCCCCTGAAGAAATGCTTCAGCTTTCCCATAGCCTTCAAGGGCAGCGATCGTCCCTGCACTCCTTACCCACCCGCCGAGCTAGCTGGCTCAGCCTGTTCAAAAGCGTCTTTCTCCAAAGAGGGTGAGGCTTTCGCAGGATGGGTTCCGGGCATCACTTCAAAGTCCGGGGTGAACTGGACTAAAAGGCTCTGGAGCTGCTCAAAGATTCCAGGATTGCCCTCTAGCGTTACCTTCCCCTCGCCAATCAGTGCCGGGAATGTAGTTAATCCCGCCATAATCAACTCCAGATCACTGCGGTTGATGGTGATTGTGAGATCGGGGTTGTTCGCCTGGAAGCCCTTGATGTTCGTCAGGGTTGAATTGCTCATCTCCACCACAAATTTCTCGCCGTTGTCCGGTGTGTGCAAATTGATGGTGAATTCCATCCCCTCTGCTTTCTTGCTATCTACCCGAATTCCAATGAAATCGAGTAGAAGTTGGGTACTCATGGCGCGAACAGTGTCAGGATTGACTGGCTGAGCCGTGACACCGCTGGGGAAACCGTTGCGGAGTTCATAGGCGGCGGCGAGAAAACTGTTGCGGACGCTGGGGCTTTCTTTCTGGTAGCCAATCTGCTCAAACACATCGGCCAGGAGGTCTTTCGCGGCCTGATTCTGGGGTTCGGCATAGACCAGCTTGTTGAGGATCTCCATTGCTTCGCGGTACTTGCCCTGGTCGTGTAATTCTCGCCCCTTGGCCATAATCTTCTCTGCACCGCCCATCATTTCAACGTACAGTGGAGCCGATTCACCGGGTGACAGCGGAATTAAGGTCGCTGGATTGGTGTCCCAATAGCCCAGGTAGCGGTTAATCACCGCACGACTATTGTGTTCCTCGGAGCCGTGGTAGCTGTGGGCGGCCCACTGCTGCTGCAAACTTTCGGGCAGTTTGTAAACATTGTGGATCTCGTTAATCGTCACGCCCTGATTTGCCTGGTGCAGCACCTCGTTATGCAGATGGGCATAGGTATCCCGCTGAACGCGCATGACTTCCTGAATCCGGTCATTTCCCCAGCGGGGCCAGCTATGGGAGGCAAACATTACCTCCGCTTCCTGCCCAAACAGATAGAGGGCCTCACTGATTTTCTTCGACCACTCCAGCGCATCTCGCACCAGTGCCCCCCGCAGCGTATAAATGTTGTGAATCGTGCCGCAGATGTTTTCCGCTGCCCAAAATGCCTTCCAGTCCGGGAAGTAGGTGTTCATTTCAGCGGGAGCTTCGGTGCCAGGAGTGTTCTGAAACACCATCCTGACCCCGTCGATGGTCAGCTCCTCAATATCCTGCTCAATGTAGCGAGTGGGTTCAATTAATCCGACTCTGCCTGCTGCAACGTTCTTGCCGATGGACTGATCCACATGACCAAATGGGCTGCGCGGCAGTAGTAGCCCGTACTGGAAGTAGCCTCGACGAACCATTGCAGTCCCCGAATATACGTTCTCGGCGATCGCATGTTTCATGAATTCCACGGGGGCGATCACCTGCACCTTGCCGCTGGCGACGTCTGCCTCATCCACCACCCCACGCACTCCCCCAAAGTGATCCGCATGGGAGTGGGAGTACACCACCGCCACCACGGGCCGTTGACCCAGATGCTGATTCACCAGTTCCAGCGCTGCTTTCGCAGTTTCCTTACAGGTCAATACGTCGAACAGCAGCCACCCGGTATCACCCTTGATGATCGTCATGTTGGCCAGGTCGAACCCGCGCACCTGATAGATCTGATCCGGCACAACCTCGTAAAGGCCGTAAGCCATGTTGAGAACGGCCTGCCGCTGGAGCGAAGGATGAATGCTGTCGAACACGCTATCAAAGCCCCGCAACAGGAACTCATAGCTGCCCATATCCCAGGCGACATTGCCCGCTTCCGCCATAATTTGTTTGTAGGGAGGGGTGGCGATGAAACCCTTTTGCGCTTCTTCAAAATCGCGCTCATCTTGAAACGGTAGGGTCTTGCGTAAACCGTTCTGCAACTCGATGGTAAACGGAGATGGTAGTTTCCCCTTCGGGTCAAAATGCTCATCTTGAGGCGATCGCAGATTCGGTGTTGTTGGCTCTGGAATGCTCATCACATCTTCTTCAAAAGAGAATCCTGGGAGTATAGCTGAGAAACATAGGAAACTTCTGGGAAAGAGATGACTTCTAACAAACACCATCGACTCAACATAACGCCGCGAAATGCTCTCGTAGAGAGCACGGAATTTAGTTTCTGCAAGCGCGGCGAAGCCGCGCTTGCAGAAACTAAATAAGTGGGCGTGGAAAAAGTTGAAACCCCAAAAGCTGTCCCGCCCGCTACGCGGGCGGGACAGCTTTTGGGGTTTCATGCTGAATCGCGCCTGCCTACTTAAATTCCGGGTTTTATTAAATTTCTGTTCCTTAGTTTAGGATTACGATAGGGGCTTGCCATAAAATAAAATCCCAGTTTTAGCGTGGCGGGGGGTGGCCCCGCCCCCCGCAAAAATGGCTTTTT